>CANQGC010000150.1 GCA_947600345.1 uncultured Clostridia bacterium | reverse complement strand
AGCGCTCCCCGCTTCCTCCTTGGATTCTCTGCCCCCCTTCCTGACCAGGGCTGCGGCCCTGGACCCGGGGCTGGCTGTGTTCGTATTGCGGAAGGTTTCGTTATCGGGCCGACAATACCGGCCCTCTGTGGGGTTTGGTTTTTGGGTTACGGGGGCTACGGGGTTACGCCTCCGCTTCGCTGCGGCGGGGCTGCGCCCCGGACCCTGCTGGGTAGTTTTTTGGGGTTAGGAGGATGTTCATGTTTTTTGTTGGATGCCATTTGTCCTCTGTGAAGGGGTATCTGCATATGGGAGAGGAGGCGCTTTCGATTGGGGCGAATGCGTTTCAGTACTTTTCGCGGAATCCGCGCGGGGGGAATGTGAAGCCGTTTGATGAAGGAGATGCGGGGGCGCTCGTTTCCTTTTTGGGGGAGCGCGGGTTTGCGGTGCCGTTGACGCATGCGCCGTATACGCTCAATCCCTGCGCGGCGGCGGAGGGGACGCTGGAGTTTGCGCGACAGGCGATGCGGGAGGACTTGGAGCGGTTGGAGTTCTTTCCGGAGGCGATGTACAACTTGCATCCCGGGAGCCACGTGGGGCAGGGGATTGCGGTTGGGGTTGAGAAGATCGCGGAGTCGCTGAATCTGGCGATGTTTGACGGGATGAAGACTGTCGTGCTGCTGGAGACGATGGCCGGGAAGGGCAGCGAGGTCGGCGGGCGCTTCGAGGAGTTGCGCGCCATACTCGACCGGCTGGAGCGGCCGGAGCGCGCCGGGGTCTGCCTGGACACCTGCCACGTGTTCGACGCGGGCTACGACATCGTGAACGACCTGGACGGCGTGCTGGAGGAGTTCGACCGAGTCGTGGGCCTGAACCGCCTGCGGGCGATCCACCTGAACGACAGCAAGAATCCCCTCGGCAGCCGCAAGGATCGCCACGAGAAGCTCGGCGAGGGCCACATCGGCCTGGACGCCATCGCGCGAATCGTCAACCATCCCGCCCTGCGGGAACTCCCCTTCCTCCTGGAAACCCCCAACGAGCTGGACGGCTACCAGCGTGAAATCGCCACGCTGCGCGAGCTGCGAGCATGACGAAGGGGCGTCCGTGCCGGACGCCCCCTTCTTTATCAAAAACCGCGCGATTCCAATCCAATTGAATCAAAACCGGCGGCGTGTACGCCTGTTTTGGTTTCCCTGTAGCGCAAGCGAAAGGGAAACAATACCTTCGGTCAGGTTTCCGCCCGGAAATTGCGAAGCAATTTCAGGAAACCGCAGTTTTCCTCCTCCGCACGGGAAATCGACAGATTTCCCGTGCACGCTGTGCTTTATGCCACGCTCCTGGCCGCCTGGGTCATGAAGTGGATCAGCTTGCCCGCGTCGCTGCGGCGCTCGGCTACGACCTCGAGCTCGCCCTGGCGCAGCGCGCCCAGGCTCAAACCAAGGCCCTGCAGCTTGCCCGCCTGCTCCGCGAGACCCTTCAAATCGATCCACTGCCCCTCGGAACTGCGCGCGCAGACCGCGCCCTCGCAGCTGCGAACCGCATCCATGAACCTGCCCATATCGCTCACATTGTAAAATTTCATCAAAATCCCTCCATTCGCACGCCTCCGTGTTACAATTCAAATATACAGCAGGTTTGAAGGAAATACAATCAATTCCGCGACCAATACTTTCAATATCCCGCCAAGCCAAAGGCTTCCAACAACGAAGGAGGATCGCATGATCTACCGCGCTCAATCCCTCGCCCTCACCCAGGCGCTGCGGGAGCTCCCCCGCGAGATGGCCGGCGACCTGCCGCTGGTGGCCATCGACTCGGACCTCTCCCTCTTCCCCGACGGCTATAGCACCTGGCACTGGCACGAGAGCTTCGAATTCTGCATCGTAACGAGCGGCGCCATGGAGCTCGGCACCCAGCGCCGCCTGCTGCGGCTGCGCGCCGGCGAGGGCTACTTCGTCAACGCCAACGTGCTCCACTCGAACCGGGCGGTCCCCGGCCCCGAGCCCGTGCGCATCCACGTGCTGCAGTTCGGCGCGAACCTGCTGGGCGGTGGCGAGCGCGCCCGGCGGCGCTACGCGCAACCCGTGGCGGACTGCGCCGCGCTGGACGCACTGCCGCTCTCGCCGGATAACCCCACGGAGCGGGAGCTCCTGGACGCACTGCGCGCCGCATTCGCCGCCGCCGAAGGAGAGCCACCAAGCTGGGAACTGCGCGCGGCGGAGCGCCTGACGCACGCCTGGCGGCTGTTGTTCGAGCGCGCCGCACCCACGCTGCGCGATACCCCGGCGACCGCCCGGGACGATAGTTCGCGGATCAAGGAGATGCTGAGCTACCTGCACGCGCACATCGCGGAGCCGATCACGGTGGCCGGCATCGCCGCCGCCGCGGGCCTGAGCGAGCGGGAATGCCACCGCTGCTTCCGGCAGACGCTGGGCATCTCCCCCATCCCCTACCTGACGCGGCTGCGGGTGGACGCCGCCGCGCGGGAGCTCAGCTCCACAGCCCGCTCGATCACCGAGATCGCCGCCGACTGCGGCTTCAACTCCCCCGCTTACTTCTGTAGCGTGTTCCATAAACTGATGGGCCGTAGCCCCCGGGAGTTCCGCAAGAACCCGGAGCGCGCCGACAACTAAACCCGTAACCCCAGCAGGGAGAATCCAAGGAACCTCAGGTTCCTTGGTGAGGATTCTTAAGGGGCAAAGCCCCTTAAGCAGGTCCGGGCAGCGCCCGAAACGGGTCTGGGCGGAGCCCAGCGGGTCCGGGCAGCGCCCGGCGTAACCTAGCGGCCCGCGGTTTCTAACCACATCCCCGTCAACGCGAACCAACGCCCCACCAAAACCATACCGCGGGCCGCTCGAAGCGCCTTTTGAATTGGAAAGCCGCGCTTTCCAATTCAAAACAGCAACGAAACCTCCCGCATAACCCCGCCCGTCTCCCCTCCCTCTCGAAACACAAAAGGCGCGTCCCAAAATCGAACGCGCCCTCGCCAGTTTCCATTCCACAACCCCTCACGCCGGATTCACCGTAAACGTCAACGGCGCATAGGCATCCGCAAAGTCCAGCAGCGGCTCCACAGAAAACATAACCTCCGCCGCCGGATCGCTGAGCTTGTGCACCGTGCGCACGGCCAGACTGTACCCCGGCATGACCTCGGTAATCGCATTCGTCTCCACGTCGAACAAATACCCATCCTCCAGCCCCACGCCGTTCTGGAACACATGCTCGGAAATCTGCGAAAGGAACATCTCGTTCTCCCCGGAGCTGTTCGTCCAGTTGTACTCGCAGATCACATAGCTGTCGCCGCCCACCGTCCGGATCGTCGCCCCGACGACCTCGACCTTCGCGCTCCCGAAGTCGGCGCTCTGCCCGATCGAAACGCCGCCGGGCTCCGACTGCGCCGCGGCGGGCGCTGCCTGCGAAACCTCCGCCGGCGCGGCGGCGGGCGCCTGCACTTCGCCGGAACTGACACTTGCGCTCCGAACGGCCGCCCTTCTGCTGCCCCCGCTCCCGGCCCCGATGAGCAATATCACCGCCAACAGGGCCAGCCACGCCCAGACCGGCAGCTTCCATAGCCTCCGCGCGAGCGGAGAGGCCGCCCTCCCCCGCCGCGCACGCGGGCCCTCGTTGCGCACCGAGCTCCGCGCCGGAAGCGCGCCCTGTCCCCGCCGGGGCGCTCCCTGCGGGCGGTAGACCGCCCCGCAATCCGGGCACCGCACGGACCCGTCCGAACGCCGGAACCTGCGCGCGTCAAATTCATATCCACACCGCCTGCAAACCATCGCCATCCCTCCTCCCCGCAACTATATCACAAAATGAGATATTTTTCAATATCTCATTTTGTGATTCGTATAATGAATCCGGGAGGTGAAGGTTATGCGCCTGCGAGATTTGCGCGAGGACGGCGATCTGACGCAGCGGGCGCTGGCAGACTACCTCCACATTCGGCAGAACACCTACTCGCAGTACGAGACGGGCCAGCGGCAGCTGCCCATCGACATATTGATTCGCCTGGCGCTCTACTTTGACACGTCCACGGATTACCTGCTGGGGATCACCAACGAGCGGAAGCCTTACCCGCGCGGGCCCGGGATTCCCCCGCTCTCGTAGCGAACAGTGCGCCCCCTCGCGTCTCTGCATGATCGACGCGAGGGGGCGCGCTATTTCCGCATCCGGGGGCTCAATCGTGAAGCCCCGTCACTCCTCTGTCAAATAGTCCACAATGCCCTTCCACAGCGGCGCATACCCCGCCCAGTTCACGAACTCCGGCGGCCCCCAGTGGGGCGCGCAGTCGGTGGTAAACGCGGCGGACCTCCCCGCGCCGAAGCCGCCGAAGGCCAGGAACGGATCGCCCTCGATGGTCATGACCACCTCGCAGCCCTCGACGGGCTTCGTCTTATTGTACCCAAGGAAGTGCGGCCAGTCCCTCGGCACACCCTTCAGCGCCGGGTGCTCCCGGACAACCACAGGATACACGCCCTCGGGATGCTCCATCAGGTCGTCCACCTCCAGGCACTGCACCGGCAGCACTTCCTGCACGGCGGTGTGGGCGTACTTCGCCCGGGCGTTGACGCCCGAGAAGCTCATGTAGCCGCCCACCATCAGCAGCGCCCCGCCCGCCTTCACGTAGTCGCGGATCAGCATGCAGCGGTTCGGCGTGCGGATCGACTTGCCAAAGGTGTCCGGGTGCAGCAGCAGCGTGTTCGAGCCCGCGTCCGACAGGATCACGCAGGCGTACCGCCCGATCTGCTCCATCGTCGTGGGAAACTCGTAGGGGATCTTGTGGTTCGGCAGGAAGTCCACCTCGTAGCCCGAGGCCTCCAGCGCCTCGATCAGCCACTTGCCGCCCTCCTCGTAAACCGAGGTGTAGAAGGTGTCGAAGCCTTTGACGTGCGTCGTGTGGCTCGACCAGCTCTCGCCCGCAAGCAGTATCCTCTTCATATTGCCCTCCGTTCCGCTCCCCCGAGGGAGCCTTGCTGATTTCAGTATAGCACACGGCCCGCGCGCTTGGCAATCCTTTCGCTTTGCAATATGGGAAGAATCGACAAATTCCCCACACTCCTTCATTGCAATTTACCCTCGCGTGCGCTATAATGGAGGTGGTAACGGAAATGTGAACGGAGGGACCGAAACATATGAATCATGAAACACTGTTCAACGAGGCTCAGGCATTGGAAAGCACGCTCGTGGCCGATCGCCGGGCGCTGCACGCGCGCGCCGAGGTGGCATTCGATCTGAAGGAAACCTATGACTACGTGTGGAACAAGCTGATCGAAATCGGCCTTGAGCCCAAGAGCTGCGGCCGCCGGGGCATCACCTGCACGCTGGGCAACCCCGGCAAGGTGTTCCTGCTGCGCGCCGACATGGACGGTCTGCCCATTCAGGAGGAGACCGGCCTGCCCTTCGCCTGCGAAAAGGGCAGCATGCACGCCTGCGGCCACGACATGCACACCGCGATGCTGCTCAACGCCGCGCGCCTGCTCAAGGCCCACGAGCGCGAGCTCAAGGGCACGGTCAAGCTGATGTTCCAGCCCGCCGAGGAGCCCATCGAGGGCTCCCGGGACATGATCGACGCGGGCGTGCTGGAGAACCCCCGCGTGGACGCCGCGATGATGTTCCACGTGATGACGAACCAGCCCATCCCCGCCGGCACGGTGATCATCTCCGCGCCGGGCGTGAGCGCCCCGGCCGCGGGCATGTTCCGCATCGACATCCAGGGCAAGGGCGCCCACGGCGCGATGCCGAACACGGGCATCGACCCGATCCATGTGGCGGCGCACATCGTGCTGGGGCTGGAGGAGATCAACGCCCGGGAGATCGGCATCAACGAGAGCGCGGCGCTGACGCTGGGGATGATCTCCTCCGGCGCGAACGCGAACGTGATCCCGGACACGGCGATCATCCGCGGCAACTTCCGCGCCTACGACGACGAGGTGTTCCAGCGCATCCAGCGCAGGATCGGCGAGATCAGCGAGGGCACGGCGGCGACATTCCGGGCCAAGGCGAAGATGACAATGGCGGGGTCGTGCCCGACGCTGCTGAACGACACGGGAATGAGCGCGCAGGTGCAGGGCTACGTGGAGGAGCTGCTGGGCCCGGGCAAGGTGTTCGGCGCGGCGCAGATTGCGGGCAGCGCGGTGTCGAGGTCGACGGGATCGGAGGACTTCGCGGCGATCAGCCACGAGGTGCCGTCGCTGATGCTGGCGCTGGCGGCGGGCGAGCCGAAGAATGGGCATTGCTTCCCGCTGCATAATCCGAAGACCAGCTTCGATGAAGCGGCGTTGGTGCCCGGTAGCGCCTGCTACGCGTGGATCGCGATGCGGTGGCTCGAGGATAGCGCAAAGGATTGATAAGGAACGCGAGGCAGGCCTTGGGCCCCATCTACGGGGCCCAAGGCCGTCGTAAGCACGCGGCAGCAAAAGGGAGAATCCAAGGAACCTCAGGTTCCTTGGCAAGGATTCTTAAGGGACAGAGTCCCTTAAGCAGGTCTGGGCGGAGCCCAGCGTAACCCCAGGCGGCCCGCGGTGTCAAATCTATGTTTTGGTTTTGCGTGTCAAGGCCCCATCGCCTCCATACCGCGGGCCGCGGCGGCGCGGAGTTGAATTGGCAAGCCAGGAGGCTTGCCAATTCAAGGCAGCCGCCACTAACTCTCAAAAAACGCTCCGCCAGCAACCACGCAAGGAATGATCCACCATCCCCGCAATCGTCGCCACTCTTATGACGCGTGCCGCAAGCGGGATATTCCCATGATGAAACAAACCTCGCATTGGCGGGGTTTTCGCTGTATCGCTGTCTTTGGTGAAAATCGAAGCTTGGATGGAAGTTAGTGGCGGCTGTTTTGAAACGGGAAGCCCTGCGGCTTCCCGTTTCAAAAAGCGCCGCGGCGGCCCGCGGTATGGAGGCGATGGGGCGCTGGTTCGCATTGCCGGGCGATAGTTTGATACCGCGGGCCGCCTGTATGCGCTGCCTTCGTTCTCAAACCACAGCTGCCTACTGGGCGCATCCTCAGGGGTTACGCTGGGCTCCGCCCAGACCTGCTTAAGGGACTCTGTCCCTTAAGAAT
>CANQGC010000149.1 GCA_947600345.1 uncultured Clostridia bacterium | reverse complement strand
CCATACCGCGGGCCGCCGCGGCGCGGAGTTGAAATGGGAAGCTGCGCTTCCCATTTCAAGGCAGCCGCCACTAACTCTCTAAAACGATTGTATTGTAATAAGGCGAGGCCAGAGGAACAAATCCCCGGCCTCGCCTTTCGATCTGCCGAAAACGAACCATGCCTGCGGAATGCGCGAAGGGGTTGGAGTTCGGTGTTGCCTATAGCGTAAGGTTTCGTTTGCTGTTTTGAATTGGGAAGCCTTCGCTTCCCAATTCAAAAGGCGCTTCGTGCGGCCCGCGGTATGGAGACGATGGAACGTTGGTTCGCTTTGCCTGACTTGGAATTGACACCGCGGGCCGCTGGGGTTTAGGGGTGACGCTGGGCTCCGCCCAGACCCGTTCCGGATTCTGTCCGGACCTGCTTAAGGGGCTCTGCCCCTTGAGAATTCCTGCCAAGGAACCTGAGGTTCCTTGGATTCTCCCTTCTGGGGCTACCGGCTCGCTGGCTTAGCCGATGTATTCCTTCCCGCCCATGTACATGCGCAGCGCCTCAGGGATGCGGATGCGGCCGTCGGATTGCAGATTATTCTCCAGGAACGCAATCAGCATCCGCGGCGGAGCGACCACCGTGTTATTCAGCGTATGCGCCAGGTACTTCTTGCCGTCCGCGCCCTTGACGCGAATGCCCAGCCTGCGCGCCTGGGCATCGCCCAGGTTCGAGCAGGATCCCACCTCGAAGTACTTCTTCTGCCTTGGCGACCATGCCTCCACGTCGCAGCTCTTGACCTTCAAATCCGCCAAGTCACCCGAGCAGCACTCCAGCGTGCGCACCGGGATGTCCAGCGTGCGGAAGAAATCGACGGTGTTCTGCCACAGCCTGTTGTACCACATCATGCTGTCCTCCGGCTTGCAGACCACGATCATCTCCTGCTTCTCAAACTGGTGGATGCGGTACACGCCGCGCTCCTCGATGCCGTGGGCGCCCACCTCCTTGCGGAAGCAGGGGGAGTAGCTGGTCAGCGTCTGGGGCAGATCCTTCTCGTCCAGGATCGTGTCGATGAACTTGCCGATCATCGAGTGCTCGCTGGTGCCGATCAGGTACAGGTCCTCGCCCTCGATCTTGTACATCATGTTCTCCATCTCGGCAAACGACATCACGCCGTTGACCACCGCCGAGCGGATCATGAACGGCGGCACGTAGTAGGTGAAGCCCCGGTCGATCATGAAGTCGCGGGCGTAGGACAGGATGGCACTGTGCAGGCGCGCGATGTCGCCCTTCAGGTAGTAGAAACCGTTGCCGCTGGTGCGCCGGGCGGCGTCCAGGTCGATGCCGTCCAGCCGCTCCATGATGTCCACGTGGTAGGGCACCTCGAAGTCCGGCACCACCGGCTCGCCGAAGCGCTCGTTCTCCACGTTCTCGCTGTCGTCCCTGCCGATCGGCACGCTCGCGTCGATGATGTTCGGGATGACCATCATGCGCTTCTTGATCTCCTCGGCGAACTTCTCCTCCTGCTCCTCCAGCTCGGGCAGCTCCTTGTTGATGGCGGCGACCTGGGCCTTGGCGGCCTCGGCCTCGTCCCTCTGGCCGTTCTTCATGAGCACGCCGATCTGCTTGGAGATCTTGTTGCGCTGGGCGCGCAGGTCGCTGGCGCGCTGGATGGATTCGCGGTTCTGCTTGTCGAGCTGCAGCACCTCGTCCACCAGGGGCAGCTTGGCATCCTGGAACTTCTTCTTGATGTTCTCCCGGACGAGATCGGGATTGGTGCGGATCAGGCTGATGTCGATCATGGTATTCCCTCCAAATCATAATTTGCGCTTTCAGGTAAAAAAGAAAGAGCTCCCCCATCCCGCTTGGGACGGAGAGCATCCGCGTTGCCACCCAAATTGCCGGAGAACTCCGGCCACTCGACGCGCGATAAGGGGCGCGGCCCTCCGGCTCCTCGCCGGACGCGTGCCCGGAATCCCTCGGAAAACCGGGCCGTGGAAGGTGGAACGGCCGCCGCTGCCGCCGGGCTTCCACCCACCCCGGCTCTCTGCGCGCTTGAAGCGGCCACATTCTTCCCGAACGCGTTGTTCAACTGCCACTATTATAGCCCGGGGCGGGCGCTTTTGCAAGTAAAATGTTCAAGATGGGCGGCGCGCTCGGCGGCTCATGCGTCCCGCGTCAGCTTGCGCACCCAGCGGTAGCTGTTGACGTAGATGCAGGCGGGGATGCACTTGGTGAACTGATCCGCGTTCATGCACAGGATCACCGCGATGGGGCTCCAGCCCCAGACCAGCCCGCCCATCCAGGATAGCGGCATGAAGAAGAACAGCGTGATCATGTCCAGGATCAGTATGAAGCGGGCGTCGCCGCCGCCGCGGATGATGCCGGCGTTGACCGACATCTGGTAGGACATCACCAGCAGCACCGCCGTCTGGATCAGCATGTAGGCGCTGGCCAGGTCGTAGGTCTCCGGCGTGATCGTGGGCGCGTAGAAGCGCAGCAGCGGCCCGCGAATCAGCAGCATCGTGCAGCTGAGCAGCACGCCGATGCCGATGAAGATCATCTGCAGCGTGCGGGTGTAGAGCTTGACCTTCGGCAGATCGCCCTCGCCCACGGTCTTGCCGATCAGCACCGAGGCCGCCGAGGCCGCGCCCACCGACGTGACCTTCAGCAGCAGAAACACCGTGTTCGAGATCGACTGCGCCGCGATGGCGCTGTCGTTCATGTGGCCCAGGATCACCGTCTGCAGCGCGTTGGTCACGCCCCAGAGCAGCGCCGCGCCCACCGTGGGGATCGATATGTAGATGAAGTCCCGGAACAGCGGCGCGCCGCGCTGGGCGAGGTGCTTCAGCCGCAGCCCGAGCTTCTCGTCCCGCAGCACGAAGGTCAGCACGATGATGAACTCCACCACGCGGGCCGTCAGCGTGCCGATGGCCGCGCCCCGCGCGCCCAGCTCCGGCGCGCCCAGGTTGCCGCCGATGAGCAGGTAGTTGATCGCCACGTTGATGCACAGCGACACCACCGACACCCGCAGCGCGATCTTCACCGTCTCCACCGAGCGCATCGCGCTCAGCAGCACCGCCGTCAGCGCGAAGAAGGGGTAGGAGAAGCGGATGATGTTCAGGTACGCCACGCCCTCGGCGATGAACGCGGGCTGGTCGGTGAACAGCCGCAGCGCACCCTCAGGGAACAAGCTCACCGCGGCGAACAGCAGCGCCGCCAGCACGACCTCCATCCGCACGCCGATGGAGGTCAGCTGCCGGATCTCGCCCAGGCGCCGCTGGCCCCAGTACTGGCTGGCCAGCGCGATGAGCGCGTTGCCGATGGCGTAGACCAGCTGCTGGTAGACGAACTGAATCTGGTTCACCGCCGCCACGCCCGAGAGCGCCGCCTCGGAATAGGAGCCGAGCATCAGATTGTCCGCCAGGTTGACGCTCAGGATCACCGCCTGCTCCACCATCAGCGCTATGCACAGCCGCAGAAAGCTCTTGTAGAATTCCCGATCCCTCGTAAACAAGCCAACATCGCTTCCCATTGTTTTCTGAGTGCATTTTAGCACGGGCGAATTCCGTCCGCAAGCGCCTTGATGTTTAATTCGATATTTAGTATAATGAAAGCAAAGGAGGATGAGGCGCATGTCTGGACTGCCGAAGCTGATCGCCGTGGTGGGCACCAACGCCTCGGGCAAGAGTGGGCTCGGGGTGGAGCTGGCGCGCCGCTTCGATGGGGAGATCGTGTCGGCGGACTCCCGGCAGGTGTTTAAGGGCTTCGACCTGGGCAGCGGCAAGATCACGCCCGAGGAGATGCGCGGCGTGCCCCACCACCTGCTCGACGTCTGCGAGCCCGGCGAATTCTTCTCAATGCACGACTTCCAGCGCCTGGCCTACGAAGCCATCGACGCCATCCTCGCCCGGGGGAGGCTTCCCTTCCTGGTGGGTGGCACCGGGCTGTACGTGGACTCCGTCACCGAGGGCTACGTGATGAGCGACCGCATGCCGGACCTGGCCTACCGGGACGAACTGGAGAAGCTGAGCACGCTGGAGCTGTACGCGATGCTGCGGGAGAAGCTCCCCGGCGTAGAAGTGGATTCCCGCAACCGCAACCGGGTGATGCGGCTGCTGGAGAAGCTCCACGACGGCGACGACCACTTGCCCGGCCGCGCGCCCCGTTACGAATGCCTGAAGTTGGGCGTCACCTGGGACCGGCCCACGCTGAAGGAGCGCATCGACGAGCGCCTGGAGCGCCGCATGGCCGCGGGCATGGTGGGCGAGGTGCGCGGCCTGCTGGATCGGGGCGCGACGCCGGAGTTCATGGTCAAGCTGGGGCTGGAGTACCGCTTCATCACCCAGTACCTGACCGGCGAGATCGAGACCGAGGCGGAGATGCGCGAGCAGCTCTCGCTGGCCATCAAGCGCTTCGCCAAGCGCCAGATGACCTGGTTTAGGCGGGACAAGGCCATCCATTGGCTCGACATGCGCGGCGATCCCGCCGCCGAGGCCGAGGCGCTGATCCGTACATTCCTGGAGAGTTAAATTCCTTTCGCGCGGAAATTGTGCGGGTTTTTCATCAATTCAACACGGAATCTTCACCTTTTCGGGGTATAATGCAGGAAAAGAGAATATGAGGAGGCTTCGTCATGGCAGGTTTTCGAGTTGGCGTCGACGTGGGCGCGACGAACATCAAGATCGGACTCTTTGACGGGGAGATGGCGCTGCAGGATCAGATGCAGACGCTGACGGATCCGGAGGCGGACATCGACCGGCTGATGGACGTGGTCGTCGGCCTGGTGCGCAGGCTGCTGAGCAAGAACGACCTCACGCTCGACGGCATCGAAGGCGTGGGCGTGGCGCTGCCCTCCTACATCGACTACGAGCGCGGCTTCGTGGTGGAGACCCGGAACATCATGTCGCTGAACAACGCTCCGGTGCGCGACATACTGCACGAGCGCCTGGGCGTGCCGGTGATCATCGAAAACGACGCCAACGCCGCCGCCGTGGCCGAGCACGAGATGGGCGCGGGCGTGGGCTTCGACAACATGATCTACGCCCAGCTCGCCACCGGCATCGGCGGCGGCCTGATCCTCAACGGCAAGCTCTACCGGGGCATCCACGGCATGGCGGGCGAGATCGGCCACATATTCGTGTCCGATTCCACCGGCTACCCCTGCTCCTGCGGCGTGACCGGCTGCGTGGAATCCATCTCCTCCGGCGCGTACATGGCCAAGTACGCCACCGACCGCATCAAGGAGGGCTACGACAGCTCGATCCTCAACTACGCCGGAACGCTCAGCAACATCGACATGGAGGCCGTGGGCAAGGCGCTGCTGACCAACGACTCCCTCGCGCTGGAGCTGGTCAACCGCGGCGCGGAGTACCTGGGCCGCATGTTCCAGTCCCTCAACCAGATCTTCGACATCAACATATTCGTCTACGGCGGCGGCGTGGCCAAGCTGGGCTCGCGCTTCATCGACCGGATGATCGCCTGCTACCGCCACCACTCGCTGATCGACCAGCACTATCCCGCCCAGTTCATCCCGGCCAAGTTCGGCGACCGGGCCGGAATGTACGGCGCGGCGCTGCTGCTGGGGCCGCTGGAATGAGCGCAAACGCCAAATCGAACCGCCCGGAGCGCCGCCTGCGCACGGGCTGGTTTTTCTTGCCGGCAGTTTCCCGGGTGACGATTGGCGCCCCGGAGTGGCTGCGCGGCAAGCGGCTGCTGTTCGTGACGGACGTGCACCTGCGCCGGTGCGTGAGCGACGAGCGGCTGGACGCACTGATCGGGCGGCTCGCGGGCGTGGATGCCGACATGCTGCTGCTGGGCGGCGACTACGCCGAGTCCGACGCCGACTGCCGGCGCTTCTTCCGGGCACTGGGGAGGCTGCGCTTCCCGCTGGGCGCGTTCGGCGTCCCGGGCAACAACGACCGCATGGATCGCGGCGAGCTGCGCAAGATCATGGCCGACGCGGGCGTGACGCTGCTGGTGAACGAGCGGCGGAGCGCGCCCCTGCCCGGCGGCGCGCTGGTGATCGGCGGCTGCGACGAGCACAAGTACGGCAATCCGCGCACGGCGGGGCTGTTTGACGGCTGCGAAGGCTACCGCGTGCTGCTGTCCCACTACCCCGCGCCGCCGGACTGCGAATGCGAGCTGATGCTCTCCGGCCACACCCACGCGGGGCAGTTCAAGCTGCTGGGGCTGACGCCCTACTCGCTGGGTTTCGAGCGCAGGTACCGGCTGATGGCGCTGGAGGGGCTGCACCGGATCGGCGGCATGGATTTGCTCGTCAGCGGCGGCATCGGCGCGAGCGAGCTTCCGCTTCGGCTAAACGCGGCGCCGGAGGTGCATGTACTCGAGTTTGCCGAAATGTCAAGAGCCAAAATGCCCGAAATTTCGGAGGAAAAATTGTCTAGCTGAAAATGCGGCGGGCGGCTTGACAGGGGCGGGAACGTGGCATATAATTAGATTGTCGGCGGCGCAAGGCCGCCAACGCCAGGATATCCTGGGGTGTGCGTTAGTCAGTTGCTTTTACCCACAGTTCATTAAAAGGATTCCGGGTCGATATGTGGATGCCAAGCCCCCGATATACTGCCAGGGGAAGGCAGCAAGCAGTCGCAGGTCTCCGCCCTGCCTGAGTGGCGGGTGAAAAAGCAGCGATGGACGGCACTCACGGGATATTTTTTTGCCGGCGGGGCCGGCGGCCGTATGCTGCCGCGTTGGAGCGACGGACTTTGGGCCCGTAGATTATGGGCCCAAAGTCCTGCGTTGCGTTTCTAAAGGAGCGTTAGTTCGAAGCACGACCTCTGGCCCCATAGATCCGAGGGCCAGAGGTCTTCGTTTGGGGAACGGGGCCCGGTCTGAACGCGGCAGCAGAAGGGAGAATCCAAGGAACCTCAGGTTCCTTGGCAGGAATTCTTAAGGGACAGCGTCCCTTAAGCAGGTCTGGACAGAGTCCAGCGGGTCCGGGCAGCGCCCGGCGTAACCCCAGCGGCCCGCGGTATCCAGCCAATAATTCGGCAATCCGCACCAACGCTCCATCGCCTCCATACCGCGGGCCGCCGCGGCGCGGAGTTGAAATGGGAAGCTGCGCTTCCCATTTCAAGGCAGCCGCCACTAACTC
>CANQGC010000148.1 GCA_947600345.1 uncultured Clostridia bacterium | reverse complement strand
CAGCCCATGTAGGCGATGGTGCCGATCAGCGCGCCGAAAACGCCGTGAAGTACATCGGCGTCTTCGGCGCGCTGATCGGCACCATCGCCTACATGGGCTGGGTGTGCCTGTCCTCCTCGGACATCGACCTCGGCAGGATCATCGGAACGGCGCTGAACTTCACGAAGAACTATACGCAGTGGATACCGGTCATTCCGTTCATCCACGCGTTCATGGACACGGGGAGCTTCCTCTCCGCGCTGCTGGCGATCCTCATCACCGCGGCGGCGCTCACTGTGTGCCTCGCCGCCGTCAAGTGCCTGTATCTGCGCAGCGTCGTCAGCATGCAGGACACCGCCGCGTCCTCCAAGCCCCTCAAGGGCAGGGCGCTGGAGAAGATCTACGAGGCGAAGGATCCGCGCGCGAGCTACCGGCGCAAGGAGCTCCTGCTGCTCCGGCGGAACCCGACCTATCTGCTGAAGGACTTCATCATCACGTTCGGCTGGCCGCTCCTCATCGTGCCCCTCTTTCTGGTCTCGATCATGAGCGCGATTCCCGAGTCCACGGCGGCGGCGGACGTCTCCCTCGAGTTTGCGCCGGACGCCCTGGCGACGCTGCTGCTGACGATGGGCGTGGTCTGGCTGGTCGTCGTCGTTCTGAACATGTTCAGCGACATCTCCTACTCCTCCATCATTCGAGAGGGGAACATGTTCGACGTGATGAAGCAGCTCCCGCTGTCCTACCGGGAGCAGGTTCGCGCCAAGCGCAACCTCGCGCGGAACATCGTCGGCATCGCGACGCTCGGGTATCTGACGGTCGCGGCGATCGCAGGGGTCATACTCGGCGTGGTTCCGTGGTATGCGATTCCCTACGGCCTGTTCTTCGGGCTGCCGCTGTTGTACCTGGTCGTGGACATCGACATGATCTTTGGCATCAACGGCGCCAACATCCACTGGGACAACGAGGCCACCGCCATCAGGAAGAAGGGGAAGCTCACGCTCGGCAGCTACCTGCTGGTGATGCTCGTGCTCTTTGGCCTGGTCTTCCTCTACGTCTTCCTCCAGTCCCACCGCTTCCTCGCCCTCCCCTGCCTGATCGCGATCCCGGTGGCGCTGACGGTGGCGGCCGTACTGACGGACCGGCACATGTACGCCCTCGCGGAGGCAAAGCTTCCGGATCTGTAGGGCAAGGGCTTGGTGGAAGGACAGAGGGATGCGCGACGCTCGCGCAAAACGATCCCCGCGCTCGAAGCGCGGGGATCGATCTTTTCAGATTTGAGCGCAATCGGGAATCAGTGCAGCACGAGCTTGCTCAGCAGCAGGATCACCAGCAGGTGCGCCGGGTAGAAGCCGTAGGAGAGCCACTTGGGCAGGCGGATGTTCGTCTTCGTGTGCAGGTAGATCGGCAGAAGCGCGGGCACGGCGAACATCTGTATGCCGAAGTAGACGCCGAAGCAGCTGTAGCCGCTGCCCTGCAGTCCCCACCAGACCATATACGCGAACACGACCGGCAGCGAAACCCACCACTTCATGCAGAGGGCGTAGAACAGCAGCATCAGGAAAATCCCGCGGATGCCGTAGTCCAGCTTCCCCTGCATCAGCCACGCCAGCAGGAACAGGCCCGCGCCGATGATGAGCTGCCGCTCGCGCAGGCAGAAGATCAGCAGCATGCCGAAGGCGAGCGTCACCAGTATGCTCGGGTGGCCGTCCCAGCTGTAGACGTAGAAGTTCAGCGCCGCCTGAAGCGGGTGCTCCGCGAAGGGCACCGCGTACATGGCGTTGACCTCGTGCTGCATGGCCACCGCGTAGATGGGCTGGGAGATCAGCGCCAGCAGCACCACGCGGCGAAAGTAGCGCAGCTTGTCGCGGGTATAGACGCAACCGGCGGCCATGCAGTACATATAGATGGGCATGGCGAGGCGACCGATGATGCGCATGACCCCGTACTGGGGAAAGAACACCTTGCCCGCGTGATCGCAGATCATCGCGACCAGGGCCAGGAGCTTCAACAGGCCCGTGTCCCGGTTCATATCCACCTGCGCGGGCGCAAATGGCCAAGGTATGCTCAAATCGTTGCGTTTCTTCGACGCCAATGAACTATTCCTCCATGCAGAACTAAAGGGCGCTCTGCGCTCTCGATGCGATCAAGTCCGGCGGCCGGCCCGCGAACCCTCTGGCTTCGCAGGCCGGCCGGGAGATTTTCAATGATTCAGCGCGTCCAGCGCCAGCAGCAGCGAGCCCGCCGCGCCGGCGTTGTCCCCCAGCGCCGGGGGAACGATGTAGTTGTCGATGTCCTTGAGGATCGTGTCGCTGGCCACGTAGCTGTTGAGCAGCTCCTGGGTGCGCTTGCGAATCTTCGGGAACAGGTGCAGCTGGTGCATCACGCCGCCGCCCAGCACGATCTTCTTCGGGGAGAGGATCACGATGGTGTTGACGCACATCTGGGCCAGATACTCCGCCTCGATGTCCCACGCGATGTGCTCCGGCGGCAGCTCCCTGGCGGACACGCCCCAGCGCTTCTCGATGGCCGGACCGTTGGCCATGCCCTCCAGGCAGGCGTCGTGGTAGGGGCAGAAGCCCTTCGGCGTAGGATCGTCCGGGTGCGGCCGCATCAGCATGTGGCCCATCTCCGGGTGCACCAGGCCGTGCAGCAGCTTGCCCTCGACCACCGCGCCGCCGCCGATGCCGGTGCCGATCGTGTAGTAGACCAGCGAATCCAGGCCCTTGCCCGCGCCGAGCTTGATCTCGGCCAGCGCCGCGCCGTTGACATCGGTATCGATGCCCACCGGCACGCCCAGCGCGTCCGCGAGCGCCTTGCGCAGCGGGTAGTTCGCCCAGCCGGGCTTTGGCGTGGTGGTGATGTCGCCGAAGTGGGGCGATTGGGGATCCAGATTCAGCGGACCGAAGCTGCTGATGCCCAGCGCCTCGATGCCCTTGTCCTTGAAGTAGTTGATGATGTCCGGCATGGTCTCCTCGGGCATCCTCGTGGGGAAGCTGGCGCGGTCCTGCACGTTCCCCAGTTCATCGCCGATGGCGCAGACCATCTTGGTCCCGCCTGCCTCCAGTGCTCCCAGTCGCATTCTTCATCCCTCCGTATATCGAATATCGCAATTGATGGTCGACAGAGCTATGTCATGTCGTTGTCGAAGATCGTATCCTTGTCGCTGTCCGGGCTATCCTCGGCAAGGGGCAGCGTGATGAGGAACTCCGTGCCCTCGTCTAGCGCGGAGTGCACCTCGATCTCGCCGTTCATGCTCCGCACGATGTGCTTCACGATCGCAAGCCCGAGGCCCGTGCCGCCCATCTGGCGGGAGCGGCCCTTGTCCACCCGGTAGAAGCGCTCGAACAGCCGGGGCAGGTTCTCCTGGGCGATGCCGATGCCCGTATCGGAGATCGCCACGCTGGCCTCGACGCCGTTGGAAAACACCTGCACCGTCACCGAGCCGCCGGGCTTGTTGTACTTGATGGCGTTCTCGATCAGGTTGATCAGCATCTGCTCCACCCGGTCGGAGTTGCCCATGATCATCACGGGCGTCCGGTTCAGGTGGCAGTCGATGGAGACCTCCTTCTCCTGGGCGTGGATGGCGAGCATGTCCGCCACGTCGTAGGCCATCTTGTCCAGGCGGAGGCGCTCGATGACCACGTCGTCGTCGCCGGACTCCAGCTTGCTGATGGAGAGGATATCGTTGATCAGGCGCGTCAGGCGCTCGGTCTCCAGCATGATGATGCGCAGGAACTTGTGCGCCATCTCCGGGTTGTCGATGGCGCCGTTCTCCAGCGTCTCCACGAAGCCGCGGATGGAGGTCAGCGGCGTCTTCAGCTCGTGGGAGACGTTGGCGGCGAAGTCGGTGCGCACCTGTTCGAGGCGTCGAATCTCGGTGATGTCCTCGATCATCGCCAGCGCGCCGACCACCTGGCCGTCGTTGCGCATCGGGGACACGTAGAAGCGCAGCGGGCGGTGTCCCCTCCCCTCGCCCGTGCGCACGGCGACCTCGTTGGTGTAGACGCCCGCCTGGCGCATGGCCTCGGTGAACACGCCGTCCAGGTGCACGTCCCGGGAGGCGTCCGAGATCTGCTTGCCCTCGGCTGAGCCGATGATGCCCAGCAGCTTCTTGGCCACGGGCGTCACCAGGATCACCTTCAGATTGTGGTCCACCGCGATGATGCCGTTTTGCATCTGGTTCATCACCATGTTGATGGCGTTGTTCTGGCTGGTCTGGCGGTGCACCCGGTCCGCGATGCGGCCGATCACCGCATTGTAGACCTCGGCGTCCTCCTCCCTGCCGGAGACGGCCTTGACGCGCGCGTCAAACTTGCCGTCGGCAAAGTCGTCCAGCGCGGCCATCACGCGGCGCGCCATCTCCTCCCGCCGGGCGCTGGAGATGAGCATCGCCAGCAGGTAGAGCATCAACAGCGCCATCAGCACGCTGAACGCGGAGATCACGCCGTTGCCCACCAGCAGCTCCATACCGGTCATGCGCTCCCGGGAGAAGAGCAAAAAAGCGCCATCATCGAAGCGATAGATGGCGTAGTAGGCGATCTTGCCGCCCGCGTTGCGGCGGGAGTAGACGTTTACGTGGCCAGCCCGCACGTTGGCCAGATCCTCCTCCGAGAGCGGCAGCGCGCTGCCGTCACTGACGTAGGCGGCGCTGCCGTTGGATCTGTACAGGCCGGCAACCATGCCGGGATCCTCGAGCTTGAGCTCCGAAAGGGAATCGGCGCGATCCTCGGGGGCTTCCTCCTCGAGTTTCGCGCCAAGCGCCCAGCAGGCTACATCCAGCTTCTCGCGAATGTCGCCGTTCTTCTCATCCGCCAGTACCGCACAGCCCTCCGCCAGCAGCATTCCGATCAGAACCAGCGTCAACAGGGTTACAATGGATGCAACCCTTGTTCTCATAGGCGATTCTCCTGCCTGTCATTGAACTTGTAGCCGACGCCGCGGATGGTCTCGATGTAGTGCGCGTCGTCGCCCAGCTTCTGGCGGATGTGCCGGATGTGCACGTCCACCGTGCGGGTCTCCCCGTAGAACTCGTAGCCCCAGATGCGGTCGAGCAGGAAGTCGCGGGTGAGCACCTTGCCGCGGCTGAGCACCAGCAGCTTGAGCAGCTCGAACTCCTTCAGGGTGAGCGACAGCTTCTCCCCGTTGCGGAAGGCCTCGTAATTGCCCACGTCGATGGTCAGGCCGCCCACGTGGAGGATGCCCTCCTCCTCGTTCTGGGGCGCCGCACGGCGCAGAAGCGCCTTGACGCGCGCAATGAGCTCCCTCACGGAGAAAGGCTTGGTGATATAGTCGTCCGCGCCCAGTTCCAGGCCCAGAATCTTGTCCACCTCGTCGCCCTTGGCGGTGAGCATGATGATCGGGATGTCCGCGGTGGTGGGCGCGCTCTTCAGCCTGCGGCAAACCTCCATGCCGTCGATGCCGGGGAGCATGATGTCGAGAAGCACCATCGCAGGACGCTCATGCGCACAGACCACGAGCGCATCCTCACCCGTGGCGGCGGTCACAACCCGATAGCCGGAGGCCTCCAGGTTGAACGAAAGCAGTTCAAGAATATGAGCTTCGTCGTCAACGGCCAGAATCAGTTCATTTGCCATGTGCGTATCCTTCTTCCATATTGTATTGGTGATCCGCCGGCTGGAATGCCGGCGAGCGTACCCATAGTCTAATCGGTGAGCAGCTTGTTGAGCTCATCCCGGAAGGTCTGGATGTCCCGGAACTGGCGGTACACCGACGCGAAGCGCACGTAGGCGACCTCATCCAGCACCTTCAGGCCCTCCATCACCAGCTCGCCGATCATCACGCTGGTGATCTCGGCGTCGGACTGGGCGTAGAGCTTCTGCTCGATGTCCCTGGCGAGCTTGTCGATCTCGCCCAGCGAGACCGGCCGCTTTTCGCAGGATTTGATGATGCCGTTGCGCAGCTTGTTGATGTCAAACTGCTCGCGCGTCTGATCCCGCTTGACCACCATCAGGGGCACCAAGTCGATGCGCTCGTAGGTGGTGAACCTGCGCCCGCAACGCTCGCATTCCCTGCGGCGGCGGATGCTGGTTCCATCTTCACTCTGCCTGGAGTCGATCACGCGGCTCTGCAGGCAATTGCAAAAGACACACCTCATCTCAGCGCTCACCTCATACACTACTATTATACACAAAATATGCCCGCTCGTCTAGTCTTTTTTTCACATTATCGAGAATTTAGTTGGAATTACCTTCACAAACCCCATCCGGATAGTCGCTTTCACACAGGTCCACGAGGATCACATCGTCCCCGATGCGAATGATCTGCCCCCAGGGCACCAGGCAGCCCTCCTTTTCCTGCTTGAGCAAATTCAGAAATCCACCGTTCATCACCGGCACCACCAGCGCCTCCACGACGGCCATGTCGTTGAGCACCAGGTCGATGGGCTTCCCCAGCCGCCTTCCGTCCCGGACGTTGACCACGTCCTTCTGCTTCAATTCCGCGTAGGTCACAGCGATCCCCTCCCCCCGCATCCTATGCCCCCGGGCCCCGCCGCTTGCAAATGCCGCACAATTCGACAAAACTTTCTTCGCAAATATTCGTCAATCGGGACCGCATCGTCAATATTTTCCGCCAAGGGTCGAACGGCCCCGAAGCGGCGCGGATTCGGCCGGTTGCGGGCGAATCCGGCGCATCTGTCCGGCGCTCGCGCACAAGCCGGTTTTTCCTCCGGGACGCGGCGCGCCGAAGGGCCTCCAAAGCGCGCTTTTTGTAGAAAACACCCCCTGAAGTTAACGACAATTCCTGCTTGGAAGAAGCGCCCGGTCGCGCTATCATGTTTGCCATGATCGATTTCGCGATGGACTTGTGCGCGCTGTGCGCGGTGCAGCTGGGCTTCGGCGCGCTGCGGCTCCGGCGGCTGATGCTGGCCGAGGCGGCGCTCGCGGCATCCACGCTGCTGAGCGTCCTCCTCGGCCGGCCCGGCCCGTTTGCCCAGGCGGCGGTCTGCCTGATCGCCGCGGCGATCCTGGTGGACGCCCGGCGGCCGCGCCAGGCGGCGGAGGCGGCGCTATGCCTGATGTGCGCCTTCTCCGCCGGAGCCGGGCTCGCCGGCCTCGGCGGCGCGGCGGCGCTGGCCCCCGCGGGCATGCTCGCGCTGATGTGGGT
>CANQGC010000147.1 GCA_947600345.1 uncultured Clostridia bacterium | reverse complement strand
TAAGGTGGTCGGCAGGCGAATGAATTTTCCGTCAGATGCAATTGCAAATTTCGAAGGCTTACTGGAGGTAAGTCGAGAAAGTTGCAAGCAGCAGATGGCGGAAAAGGCATCGCCTGACGCGCCGCCGTTCTGTGCGGGGGTGCCTTAAGGGACTCTGTCCCTTGAGAATTCCTGCCAAGGAACCTGAGGTTCCTTGGATTCTCCCTTCTGGGGGTATGGGGTTTATCCCAGCTCCGCGCGGAACTCCTGGAGCTGCTCCAAGGTGATCGGGCAGACCTTGGAGCTGGAGTGGAGGATGGCCTTGTCGATCAGCTCCCGGGCGCGGTCCAGGTTGCCGTCCTGCTGTTCGAACTTGGCCAGCGCCCAGAGCGTGGTGATCTGGCCCGGGCGCTGGGCGTAGGCCTTCTCGTAGTAGTCCTTGGACTGGGCGCGGTACTCCGCCTTCTTCTCCGGATCGGTCTCGCGCTCATAGAGCAGGCGGCAGTATTCGCCGTAGTTGTCCAGCGTCGCGGCGTCCTCGTCGTCGTAGTCCATGGCCTCGTCCAGGAACTTCTTCACCTCCTCAAACTCGCCGGTCTGGGCCGCCTGCTCCACCAGGAAGGTGCCCATGGAGGAGTAGTAGGAGCCGTTCTTGGCGTGCTTGCCCGCGTAGGCGGCGGTCTCGATGGCCTTGTCCAGTATCCCCAGCCGCCACAGGCAGATCGAATAGTTCATCCGCAGCTCGAAGTGGGCGTCCTCGCTCAGGCCGCCCCGGGCGCTGATCTCCTTCATCAGCTCCCGGGCGCGGGCGAACTCGCCCTGGCGCATCAGCAGCACCGAGTAGGACATCATCAGGTTCGTGCGGCGGCAGCCCGCGGCGTAGGCCTCGTCGTAGAGCTTGCGCGCCTCGTCGTACTTCGCCTTCGCCTCGGCGACCCTGCCCCGGCGGCTCAGGTCGTTGGCCTGCACGTGGATGTTGTAGGCCTTCTGGCCCGCCTTGTTGGATTTCATCTCGTCAAAGAAGCCCATCTTTCCTCTTCCTTTCCCGTTCCACTTTTCCGCGCAGCCGCTCCCGGCGTCGCGCCAGCTCCTCCCGCTGCTCCTCGGGCACGTACTTCGCCGCGAGTTCGGCGTAGCGCAGCGCCCGCTGCGGGTTCTTGTATCGATGCTCGTAGAGTTTGGACAGCTCCACGTAGATCCTCTCCCGGCACTGCCGCCGGTTCGCCATGCGCTCCAGCTGCTCGCGCATCTGCTCTCGGTCGCCGCCCCTGCGGATCAACAGGTACATCCGCCAGGCCGCCTGGGCCGCGATGGCGTTCTCCGGGATGGCCTTCAGGCTGCCCGCCGGGGCCGGAATCGCCGCCACGCGATACAGCTCCCGGGCGGGCTTCACCTCGCCCTGGGTCTCCAGCGCCTTGCCCATGGAAAACAGGTCCGGGCGCCGGGTCTCCCGCTCCGGGTGGGCGTAGAGCGCGCACAGGTGCGCCAGCAGCACGCCCAGCGTCGCCACGTCCTGGCGATTGTGGCTCACGATGTCCGCAAGCAGTTCCATATCGCCGGTCTTCAGGTAGTCGAAGTAGCGCTGGGGCACCTCGCTGCCGGGCAGGTCGCCCTGCCGGGGTTGCCCGAGGATGAACTCCTCCACCCGGCTCAGGCGGCAGCTGCCGATGCGCAGCTTCCAGGTGCGCCGCGCCGGGTAGAGCAAATCGAGCTGGGGAAGCTCCCGCCACAGATCGCGCATGCGGCACATGGTGAAGCGCGCCTCGAGCAGCGGCAGGTCGAAGTTCCTGCCGTTGAAGGTGCAGACCGCGTCGAAATTTTGCATCCGCTCGGCCACGCGGCCGAGCAGCTCCGGCTCGTCGGAGTAGTCGCGCATCAGGTACTGCTCCACCACGAAGGTTTCATCCTCGATAAAGCCCAGCCCCACCAGGAACGCCACCGTGCCCGCGCCGCCGGAGAGGCCGGTGGTCTCGGTGTCCAGGAACAGTATCCTGCGCGGGTCGAGCTTCAGCCCGCACCAGCCGATGCGCCGAAGGCCCTCGCCGTCCAGCGCGAACAGCCGGGGGTCGGCGTCCCGGCGGTCGGAATAGATGGCCACGCCGCTCGGCCGAGGATGCCGGGGCTCCGGCTTCGGCGCGGCCGCGCCCATCGCGTTCAGTCTCGCCCGCAATCGCGACGCCATGCCTCACGCCTCCCGTCCCGTTCGCGCCGATCTTCATTCGCCGCCTTGCCCGTCACCATCGGCCGCCGTATCTTCGCCACTCGGATTCGCGGTACGCCCTGCGCTCCGCCTCCTGCCTGCGCTTGACGCGGCGATAGGCGCTCTCCCGGCGCGGGCGGGGCGGATGGTTGTGGACGTGCACGACGATCCTCTGCTCCCTCGGCCGCTCGCGCGATTGCGGACGCAGGAGCAGTCCCGCTGCGCCACCGATCAGGAAGCAGGCGCCGATGGGGATCAAAATCCACCACATGCCGATCCCTCCCGCTTCCATTCTATCCCCTCCGGCGTGCGCTGTCAAGGGCGGCGGTTCATCCGTGGCGCATTTGCCGCGCGAAGGAGGGTTTATTTCCCGAAAATGCGCCCGGTCGCGCTTGACAGGGGGCGGCGATTCCTCTATAAATACTAAAGAAGAGATTGCTTATTCTTGGAGGAAATTCCGGATGAATGCCCCTGCGAAACAAAGGCGGCCGCTGGGCCAGAGCGCGCACCTGATGCGGCGACTGGCCCCCTACTTCAGGCCCTACGTGGGCGTGATGGCGCTGGATTTGTTCTGCGCGTCGCTGACGACGATCTGCGACCTGGTGCTGCCGCTGATCGTGCGCTACATCACCAGCGCGGCCAACGACCCGGCGCTGGCGCTGACCGTCTCCATCGTGCTCAGGCTCGGCGCGCTGTACCTGGCGCTGCGCATCATCGACGCCGCGGCCAACTACTTCATGCAGTCCATCGGCCACATCATGGGCTCGCGCATCGAGAGCGATCTGCGCCGCGACCTGTTCGACCACTACCAGGCGCTGTCCAACGACTTCTACGACAGCGCGAAGATCGGCCAGCTGATGTCGCGCATCACCACCGACTTAAACGACATCACCGAGTTCGCCCACCACATGCCCGAGGAGGTATTGATCGCGGCGGTCAAGATCGTGGTGGCGTTTCTGATCCTCTGCCAGTCGAACGTACTGCTGACGGTGATCGTGTTCGCCGTGCTGCCGGTGATGGTGCTCTGCTCGGATCACTTCGCCAAGAGGATGCGCAAGAGCTTCCAGGAGTCCCGCCACGAGCTGGGCGAGCTGAACGCCCAGGTGGAGGACAGCCTGTCCGGCATCCGCGTGGTGAAGTCCTTCGCCAACGAGGATTTGGAGCGGGAGAAGTTCGCCAGGCGCAACGGCATCTTCCTGCAGATCAAGAAGGGCATGTACCACAACATGGCGGGCTTCCACTCGGTGACGCGGCTGTTCGACGGCGTGATGTACATCGCCGTGGTGGTGCTGGGCGCGCTGTTCATGATCGACGGCAAGATCAGCCCGGAGGATCTGGTGGCGTACCTGCTCTACGTGCAGACGCTATTGACGACGATCCGCCGCTTCGTGGAGTTCACCGAGCAGTTCCAGCGGGGCATCACCGGCTTCGAGCGCTTCGACGAGGCGGTGAACGAGCCGGTGACGGTGCAGGAGAAGCCCGACGCCGTGGAGCTGACCGATGTGAAGGGCGAGATCGAGTTTGACCACGTGAGCTTCGCCTACGAGGCCGGGCAGGACATGGTGCTGGCGGACATCAGCCTGACCGTGCATCCCGGCGAGAGCGTGGCGCTGGTCGGCCCCAGCGGCAGCGGCAAGACCACGCTGTGCAGCCTGATTCCCCGCTTCTATGACGTGACCGGCGGCGCGATCCGCATCGACGGAAGGGACGTGCGGGACTTCACGCTGAAATCGCTGCGCAGCCACATCGGCGTGGTGCAGCAGGACGTGTACATGTTCTCCGGCACGGTGCTGCAGAACATCGAGTACGGCAAGCCCGGCGCGAGCCGGGAGGAGATCGTGCGGGCGGCGAAGCTGGCCGGGGCCCACGAGTTCATCACCGAGCTGCCCGACGGCTACGACAGCTACGTGGGCGAGCACGGCCTGAAGCTCTCCGGCGGCCAGAAGCAGCGCATCTCCATCGCCCGGGTGTTCCTCAAGAACCCGCCGATCCTGATCCTGGACGAGGCCACCAGCGCGCTGGACAACGAGAGCGAGCGCCTGGTGCAGCAATCGCTGGCGAAGCTCATGCAGGGCCGCACGACCTTCACCATCGCCCACCGCCTGTCCACCATCCGCAACGCGAAGAACATACTGGTGCTGACCGACGAGGGCATCGTGGAACAGGGCAGCCACGCGGAGCTCATCGCCAGGCCGGACGGCATCTACAGCAAGCTCTACCGGCTCTACACCTCCTGAGCGGGCGAGCGCGGCGGCCGACCGCGCGGAACCCCCATGCGCAAAGAGCCCCCGCCGCGGGAATTTCCCGCGGCGGGGGCTCTTGCTCTGGTCGAAGCGGCCGCTTACTCCTTCGGCTCGCCCTCGCAGATGGCCTTGCAGCCGGCGAAGCCGACGCCCAGGCGGTCGGCGCCCATGTCCACGTACTTCTTGGCGGTGGCATAGTCGCGGATGCCGCCGGAGGGCTTCACCTTGCAGCGGCCCTTAGCGGTCTCGATCATCGCCTGCACGGCCTCAAAGGTCGCGCCGCCGCCGTTGAAGCCGGTGCTGGTCTTGACGAAGTCCGCGCCGGCGGCGATGGAGACCTCGGTGGCCTTTCGAATCTGGGCGTCGTCCAGCTGGCTGGTCTCGAAGATGACCTTAACGTTCACGCCCTGGGCGTGGGCCTCCTCCACCACGGCGCGAATCTCGGCCTCGACGGTGTCCCAGTCGCCGCCGCGCGCCGCGCCGTAGTTCATCACCATGTCGATGTCCAGCACGCCCTTGGCGGCGTAGGCCTTGGCGGCGGCGCGCTTGGCCTCGATGCCGCCGTAGCCGTAGGGGAAGTCCAGCACGCAGCTGACCTTGGTGTTCGTGCCCTTGCACAGCTCCATCGCCAGGTCGATGTCGCAGCCGCGCACGCAGACGGTGTAGGAATCGTAGCTGATGCTCTCCTTGATGGCGGCGATCACCTGCTCCCGGGTCATGTCGGGCTTGAGGATGGCCGCGTCGAAGTATCTCGCAATCTTCATGAAGTCTGTCCTCCCGATGGCAATTTGAGACAATTCCTGTCCCTCCGTCCACCATTATAACAAAGCATGCGCCGAAATCATATTACATTCGTATTAAATATTAAGCCTCACAGCTTGCTCTCCTCCCGGTTCGAGCTCTTGCGCAGGTAGTTGCCGATGCTGGTGACGCACATCAGCGTCGCGAGCAGGAAGGCGCCGGGGATCAGTATGATCCACCAGGCCCCGGAGGTGAGCGCCTTCTCGGACAGCGAGAGCATGCTGCCCCAGCTGATGATCTCCAGCGGAAGCCCGATGCCCATGAAGCTCAGCGTGGACTCGGCGACGATGGCGCTGCGCACGTTCATGACCACCATGAACATGATCGACGAGAGGAAGTTCGGCGTCAGGTGCCGCCACAGGATGCGCCAGAAGCCCGCGCCCATGCAGCGGGCGGCGACGATGTACTCGCTCCCGCGCATCTGCCGGACCTCGGTGCGCACGACCTTGGCGACGCTCGCCCAGCCGGTGACGCCGATGACGACGGAGATGCTCAGCACGTTGGCCTTGCCCAATATCGCCTGGATCAGCACCACCAGCAGCAGGTTCGGTATGCTCAGCCAGATCTCCGCGGCGCGCATCAGCAGGCCGTCCAGCCACTTCGGCGCGAGCCCGCTCAGCGCGCCGAAGCTGATGGCGATGAACGTGGAGATCAGCGTCGCCAGGAAGCCGATGCACAGCGACACCCGTCCGCCGTACCAGATCATCGAGAAGATGTCCCGCCCCATGGTGTCCGTGCCGAAGAGGAACTCCCGACACGGCGCGACGCTGTAGTGGAACAGATCCATGTACGCCGGGTCCTTCGGCATGAAGAGCTCGCAGCACAGGCAGCCCAGCGCGATCAGCGCCAGCAGCGCCATCGAGAACAGCGGCTTGCCCCGCCACCACTTCGCCCGCCGCGGCTCCGGGGCCGGGGCGGGGCGGATGCCCACGCGGACGAACCCGTTCTCCAACTTACCTTCCAACGCCCGTCACCTCCGTCGCCTCCGTGGGCTCGCTCTCCCGCATGCGGGGATCGATGCGCTCGTTGATGATCTGGGCGACCATGTTGAACAGGATCACCGCCACGCCCGAGAGGATGCACAGCACCATCAGCAGGTTGTAGTCCTGGTAGCGGGCGCTCTCGTAGGAGAGCGTGCCGAGGCCGGGATAGGAGAACACCGTCTCGACGATGTAGGTTCCGCCCAGGATGTGGGGCACCGAGATGGCCATGATGGAAAGGTACGCAGGAAGCACGTTGCGCAGGCAGTGGCGGAAGAGTATGCGGCCCTTGCTCAGGCCCTTCGACTTCGCCAGCAGCACGTACTCCGCCCGCACCTCCTCCAGCAGCTTGTTGCGGATCATGTAGGCGTAGTACCACAGGTGTCCGGCCACGGTGACCGTCAGCGGCAGGATCAGGTGCAGCGCCCGGTCGCCGAGATCGTTCGCGCTCCCCACCGAGTAGGCCCCGCTGCTGGGCAGCCAGCGCAGGTTCACCGCGAACACCAATATCAGCACCAGCGACAGCCAGAACTCCGGCACGCAGCTGAGCGCCGTGCCGAGCTTGCAGACGAGCTTGTCCGCCAGCCGGTCCTCGTTCCAGGCGCAGAACAGCCCGAGCGCCAGCGACAGCGCGAAGATCAGCACGAAGCCGATGCCGCCCAGGATCAGCGTCTTGCCGATGCGCCCGCCGATGACCTCCAGCACGTCCGCCTTGTACTTGTACGATATGCCGAAGTCGCCGCGCAGGGCGTTGCCCAGCCAGCGAACGTACTGGGTGTGGATCGGCGCGTTCAGGCCGAGCTTCTCCTCGGCCCAGGCGCGCTCGTCGGGGGACATCTTCTCCACCCGGTCGCCGTAGTAGGAGACCAGCGGGTCGCCGGGCGCGAGCCGCGCGATGTAGAACACCACG
>CANQGC010000146.1 GCA_947600345.1 uncultured Clostridia bacterium | reverse complement strand
AGGGGCCTCCGCCCGCAGGCGGGCATCGGCGGCCTGCAAGGCCGCCGATGAAGGGAATCTCCAGTGGAGATTCCCAACCCCATGCCGCATGAAATGCGGCATCGCCGTGAGGCGCAAAGCGTCCCGCGCCGCGCCCCGGCGCACCAAAACCCCAAGTTTTTGCCCGCGGCTGCCAAGCCGCAAATGTATGCAACCCCCAAAACCCGCTCATACTAGGGCGCGTAAGGAGGAATTGCATATGAATCGACCGAATATCAAGAACATCTTTCTGCTTCTGGCGCTGGTGCTGGTCATCGGCGTCGCGGTCACCGGCTGCATGAGCGAGGGCAACCGCGGCCTGCTGCTGGATTCCGAGAGTGACACCGCCACGCCGGGCCGCCCGTCTCCGGCGCCCAGCGACACTTCCCTCGACGGCCAGGGAGCAAACGGCGCGAACGGCATCAACGGCGGCAGTGCCGGCGCTGCGAATGACTCGGGCGCGGGCCGCTTCGACTGGACGGCCGATGCCTCCCGGGTGGAGGCCAACATCAAGCGCATCTCGGAGGTCTCCGACGCCCGCGTGGTTGTCACCGGGGACACGGCGCTGGTGGGCGTGAAGTTTGACCAGGCCTACCAGGGCGAGCTGACCGAGCGCATCCGCGAGATGGTCGCCGCCGAGGTCATGGAGGCCGATCCCGGGATTACGACCGTGGCGGTCACGGCGGACAACGACGACGTGGGCGAGATCTACGAAATCTCCGAGCGCAGCACGCTGGGCAAGGATCTGGATACGCTCAAGGAGGACATCGAGGAGATCGTGCGCAACGCCACGACCCTCAGATAAGGAGCGCAGTATGCGGCGTGGACGGAGGCTGGGCGAGGGCTTTGTGATCGCAATCGCCCTGGCGCTGACGCTCGCGCTGGCGCTTGCGCTGTGGTGGAACCGGCGGCCGCGGGAGGAATCCGTGCCGCCGGTTCACGCCGTGGAGCTCGAGGCCCTGCGGAACCTGGAGCTGATCGACATCAACGCCGCGGACGCGGAGAAGCTCGAGGAGCTGCCCGGCATCGGCCCCGCGCTGGCGGCGGCCATCGTTACATACCGGGAGGAGCACGGGCCCTTCGAATCCGTTGAGGCGCTGGACGAAGTTCGCGGCATCGGCCCCGCCAAGCTCGAGGCCGTGCGGCCCTACATAAGACTGAAGTGAACGAAACAACCGCCGCGGCGGGGGTGGGGACCGCGTCAGAGCCGCACGATTCGCGTGGCGGCCTTCTCCCGAAACGCGGCGTCGTGCTCCACGAAGAGCATGGTGGGAGCGAATTCGAGGATCAGCCGCTCGATCTGAATGCGGGAGTAGAGGTCGATGTAGTTCAGCGGCTCGTCCCAGACGTAGAGGTGCGCGCGCTCGCAGAGGCTGCGGGCGAGCAGCACCTTCTTTTTTTGCCCCTCGGAGAACTCGCGCAGCTCGCGCTCAAACTGGGCGCGCTCGAAGCCCATCTTGCGCAGGATCGCCTTGAACAGGCTCTCGTCGACGCTCCGCTCCCGGACAAAGGCGCGCAGGTCTCCCCGCAGCTCGCCAGTGTTCTGGGGCACATAGGAGATGATGAGCCCGGAGACAGTTCGAACGCTGCCCTCGTGCGCGATGGGCTCGCCCAAGAGGAGCTTGAGCAAGCTGCTCTTGCCGCTTCCGTTGCCGCCGTCCAGGGCGATCCGCTCCCCCCGGCGAACCTCGAAGGCAACGGGTGCGTTGACGCTGCGCGCGCCATAGCGAACGACCACGCCCTCGAAGGCGGCCAGCACGTCCGAATGGTGGGCGAGGGGAGAGAGCTTCAACTCCCCGGCGGCCTCGGCGTTGCGCAGCAGCTCCGAGCGCTGCTCGATGGCCCGCTGCTGCCGGGCCTCGATGGCCTTCGCACGCTTCATCATCTTCGCGCTCTTGTGTCCTACGTATCCCTTGTCCGCGGCGCCGGTCTTGGACGCCTCGACCTTGTCGGCCCAGCCTGCCGTCCTTCGCGACGATTGTTTCATGCGGCCGATGTCCCGGCGCAGGCGCTCGTCCCGCTCCCGCTCGGCCTCCTGGCGCCGCTCGAAGTCCGAAAACCAGGCGGAGAAGCTTCCGCCGCGCAGCTCCACATCCGAGCGATTCAGCGAGAGGATGTGGTCGACGCAGCCGTCCAGGAAGCGGCGGTCGTGGGAGACGAGCAGAAATCCCCGCTGCCGGCGGAGGTACGCCGATACCTTCTCCCGCGCCCGGGCGTCCAGGTGGTTGGTGGGCTCGTCGATCAGCGCGAAGCGTCCCTCGTTGAGGAACAGCGCGGCGAGCAGCACCTTCGTCCGCTCGCCCTCGGAGAGCGCGTTGAAGGGCTGCTCCAATGCCTCGGGCGCGACCTCGAGCAGCGACAGCTCCCGCAGCCACGCCCACTCCGGAGTGGCCGGGCAGAGCGCGCGCAGTACATCGCCGGCAGGCCGGGCGGGCTCCGCGACGGGGCGGGGAAAGGCTTCAAACTCGACGGACGAGCGGATTCTTCCGCGATACTCCAGCTCCCCGAGCAGCAGGCGGATCAGCGTGGTCTTCCCCCGGCCGTTGCGGCCCACGAGGCCGAGCTTCCAGTCGCTGTCGAGCTGCAGATTCAGGTTTTCAAAGACGCTATCCGCGCTGCCCGGATAGGCGAAGGTTAGGTTTTCGATCCAGATCGTCGACATGAACGCATCCTCCTTTTGCGCTGTGATTGGACAGACGTAGAGCCGCGAGAAAGTAAATCTCGCGGCTGCGGCCATGTCCCCGGCAGGGGGCACGCCGTTATGCGATATGAGACGGATAGACACACAACTTTCCCGCGGTGGGCGCAGCGATGCTACGACGAGCGCGTCGCCTTGCCCTTTAGCTTTACCTGCGAGAATTGTTGCGCATCTTCCCATCCCTCTCGATTCTCTGGCCCCAATATATCATAGCCCAGGGAAATTGTCAAGAGATCCGCAAATTGGCGCGCGGCTGGCAAAAAGGCGTTGCGGCGCGTGGAATTCTGTGCTAAACTGAAGGGAAGATGAGGAAGAGGGGAGGCGGCGCCATGTTCGCACACCTGCATCTGCACACGGAATACTCGCTGCTGGACGGCGCTTGCCGAATCAAGCCGCTGATGCAGCGGATCAAGGCGCTGGGCATGGATTCCTGCGCCGTCACCGACCACGGCGTGATGTACGGCGTGCTGGACTTCTACCGCGCCGCAAAGGCCGAGGGCATCCACCCGGTGATCGGCTGCGAGGTCTACGTCTGCCCGGACATGGACAACAAGACCAGCCACAACCGGGACTACAGCCACCTGATTCTGCTGTGCGAAAACCAGCAGGGCTACCAGAACCTCTCCGCGCTGGTCAGCGAGGGCTGGGTGCGGGGCTACTACTACCGGCCCAGGGTCGACTACAAATTGCTCGAGAAGTACCACGAGGGGCTGATCGCCCTCTCCGCCTGCCTCTCCGGCGACATCCCGAAGCTGCTGCTCGACCGCCGGGAGAACGATGCCCGGGAGATGGCCCGGCGCTACCTGGACATCTTCGGCCGGGGCAACTACTACATCGAGCTGCAGGACCACGGCATGCCCGAGCAGAAGCAGATATTGCCCGGCCTGGTGAAGCTCGCTCGAGAGCTGGACATACCGATGGTCTGCACCAACGACTGCCACTACCTGGAGCGCGAGGACGCCGAGATGCAGGAGGTGCTGATGTGCATCCAGACCGGCAAGACGCTCCAGGACGAGGGCCGCATGCGGATGAAGACCGATCAGCTCTACGTCAAGTCCGAGGAGGAGATGCTGGCGGTCTTCCCGAACTTCCGGGACGCCATCGAGCGCACCGAGGAGATCGCGAAGCGCTGCAACGTGGAGTTCGACTTCTCCACCACGCACCTGCCGCGCTATCCCCTGCCCGAGGGGGAGACGGACGACTTCGCCTACCTGCAGCGGCTCTGCGAGGAGGGCATCGCCAGGCTCTACGAGCCCGGCAGGGCCGACGTGCGCGAGCGGTTGGACTACGAGCTGGGCGTGATCCGGAGCATGGGCTACGTGGACTACTTCCTGATCGTATGGGACTTCATCCACTACGCCAAGACCCACGGCGTGGGCGTCGGCCCCGGCCGGGGCAGCGGCGCGGGCTCCATCGTGGCCTACTCGCTGGGCATCACCGAGATCGACCCGCTCAAGTACAACCTGCTCTTCGAGCGCTTCCTGAATCCCGAGCGCATCTCCATGCCCGATATCGACTGCGACTTCGATTACGAGCGCCGCGGTCAGGTGATCGAGTACGTGAAGGAGCGCTACGGCTCGGACCACGTGGCGCAGATCATCACCTTCGGCACGATGGCGGCCAAGGCCGTGCTGCGGGACGTGGGCCGCGTGCTGGGCATGAGCTACCAGCAGTGCGACGCCATCGCCAAGGCCGTGCCCTTCGAGCTGGGCATGACGCTGGAGCGGGCGCTGAAGATCAGCCCCGAGCTGCGCAAGAGCTACGAGAACGACCCGGAGGTCCACCGCATGGTGGACATGGCCCGCAAGCTGGAGGGCATGCCCCGCAACGCATCCACCCACGCGGCGGGCGTGCTCATCACCGCCCGGCCCGTGGTGGAATACCTGCCGCTGCAGAAGAACGACGAGGTGATCACCACCCAGTTCCCGATGGGCGACGTGGAGGCGCTGGGCCTCCTCAAGATGGACTTCCTCGGCCTGCGCACGCTCAACGTCATCATGGACACCGAGGCGATGGTCGAGGCGGGCGGCGGGCCGAAGATCGTCACCGAGGAGATCCCGCTGGACGACGCGGGCGTGTACGCCATGATCTCCGACGGCGACACCGACGGCGTGTTCCAGCTGGAATCCGGCGGCATGCGCACATTCCTGCAGAACATGCGCCCGGGCAGCTTCGAGGATGTCATCGCCGCCATCTCGCTCTACCGGCCGGGGCCGATGGAGTCGATCCCCCGCTACGTGGCGGGCAAGCAGGATCCGGGCAGCGTGCGCTACCTCACGCCGGAGCTCAAGCCGATCCTGGACGTGACCTACGGCTGCATGGTCTACCAGGAGCAGGTGATGCAGATCGTGCGCGACCTGGCGGGCTACTCCATGGGAAGAAGCGACCTGGTGCGCCGCGCCATGTCCAAGAAGAAGCACGACGTGATGGCGAAGGAGAAGGAGAACTTCATCCACGGCCTGGAGGAGGACGGCAAGGTGGTCGTCCCCGGCTGCGTGCGCAACGGCATACCCGCCAACGTGGCCGAGCAGCTCTTCGACGAGATGACCGCCTTCGCCAGCTACGCCTTCAACAAGTCCCACGCCGCGGCCTACGCCGTGGTCGCCGTGCAGACGGCGTACCTGAAGCTGCACTACCCCGTGGAGTTCATGGCGGCGCTGATGAACTCCATGACGAACAACACCTCCAAGATCGCCTTCTACATCCAGGGCCTGTGCAAGAGGGGCATTCCCGTGCTGCCGCCGGACGTGAACGAGAGCCAGTCGAAGTTCTCCGTGGGCTGGAAGGACGGCGTGAAGGGCGTGCGCTTCGGGCTCGAGGCGGTCAAGAACCTGGGCCACGGCGTCGTCGAGGCGCTGGTGGCCGAGCGGGAGAGCGGCGGCCCCTACGCCGACCTCTACGACTTCATCGACCGCAACGCCGGCTCCCAGCTCAACAAGAAGGGCGTGGAGAGCCTGATTCGCGCCGGGGCCTTCGACCGGCTGCCGGGCACCCGGAGGCAGAAGATCATGGTGTTCGAGCGGGCGATGGACGGCGCGGCGAAGCAGCAGAGGAGCGTGCTCGCGGGCCAGGTTTCGCTGTTCGATATGGGCGGGAGCGAGCTCAAGGCCCCGCCGCCGCCGATGCCGGACGTGGGGGAGTACAGCTTCCCCGAGCTCCTCAAGATGGAGCACGAGATCACGGGCGTCTACATCTCCGGCCACCCGCTGGACGAGTTCGCGGAGCAGCTCAACAAGCTCGAGGTCAACACCCGGCTGCTCGGCGAGTTCCCCGAGCGCGAGGACCGGGGCATGAGCTACGACGGCCGCCTCGTGCGCATGGCGGGCCTGATCGCCGGGCGCAAGCTGAAGGCCAGCAAGGGCGGCGCGATGATGAGCTTCGTTACGCTGGAGGACCTCTACGGCACGGTGGAGGCGCTGGTGTTCCCGAAGGTCTACGAGCGGCTGGGCGCGCAGCTCGCCACCGACGAGCCTGTGCTGATGACCGGCAGGCTCTCCGTGAGCGAGAAGGACGAGAACACGCTGGACATCCGCCTGCTGCTGGAGGACGTGCAGCTGTTGCGCGACGCCGATCTGGACGCGCCCCTGGTGGAGGCCCCGGCGAAGCGCGGCGGCGAGCCCCGGTCTTCTCGGAGGAGCGGCGGTGCGGCGCCGAAGCAGCGCGGCAACCGCAGGCTCTGCCTGAAGCTCTCGCCCGAGCAGCGCGACGACGTGATCGCCATACTCGCCTCCACGCCGGGCCGCATCCCGGTGGTGCTGGTGGAGATCGATTCGGAAGGGAACCGCAGCGTGATCAAGCTGGATCAAAACCTCTGGGTGGACGAGGGCTATGACTTCGGCGCGCTGGCGAACCTGATCGGCCCGGACTCCATCGTGCTGCAGTAGGGCGGACGGCACGAACGCCCCGCCCGGCGGCGTCTGGCAGCGGCGCGTGCCCGGTGCACACGCTACCGGGCGTGTTATCTCGAAGTACTGCCGGCTCAGACGTACACGCATCCGGGCGTTTTATTGGTGAAAGCGGCGGGGAAAACGCCGCCCAAGCCTGTTAAGAGTTTGATAAAACGCCGGATTTTTCCGGCTTTTTCCGCGATTTGGAAAGCTTTTTCTTGAAATTTCACGGGGTTTGCGGTATAATTAGAAGGTCGCGGGTCGGGGATTTCTGCGCTCAAATGCCGGTTTGAACGGCGGAGAGATGATCACCGCGGCGACAGGGATGAACCGGGAGGTTGCGGCGGCGGCGCCAAACGTCAGCCGGGAATTTCCGGGGACCAGTCCGCATCAATCGGACGACGGAGCTCATGCCCGTCGCAAGAAAAAAATAAAGGACACGCCCGGCAGCGTGTGCATGAGTTCAACAGGAGGAGAGAAAATGGCCAATCAGAAGATTCGCATCAAGCTCAAGGCTTACGAGCACTCCATCATCGACCAGAGCGCGG
>CANQGC010000145.1 GCA_947600345.1 uncultured Clostridia bacterium | reverse complement strand
GAGCCCAGCATGATCAAGCCTATCGAGAAGGCCATCCAGAAGTCCGACCTGGGCATCAACCCCTCCAACGACGGCAAGGTGATCCGCCTGATCGTGCCGGAGCTCACCGCCGAGCGCCGCAAGGAGCTGTGCAAGCAGGTGAAGAAGCGCATCGAGGACGGCAAGGTGGCCATCCGCTCCATCCGCCGCGACGCGATGGAGGCCGTCAAGAAGATGAAGAAGGACTCCGAGATCACCGAGGACGACCAGAAGGCCGCCGAGAAGGATCTGCAGAAGATCACCGACAACCACATCGAGCAGATCGACAAGGTCGGCGCCGCGAAGGAAAAGGAGATCATGGAGGTTTAAGGCGGAGGGGGGCGAATTCCCCCCGAGCGCATATTGGAATTCCTGCCCCGTGGGCGGCCCCATCGGGCCGCCCACGCGTCTGTTTGAGAAGGGAGCGTTGAATTATGTTTGCCGAAAAGCTCTCCTCCATGCTATCCCGGCTGTTCCGGCCGCAGCCGAAATACATCACCACGACGGTCTCCCCGGCGATGGCGCAGCAGCTGCCGCCGGACAAAATGCCCCGGCACGTGGCCATCATCATGGACGGCAACGGCCGCTGGGCGCAGAAGCGGGGCCTCCCCCGCTCCGCCGGTCACGCCGCCGGCACCGAGGCGCTGCGCGACATCATCCGCGCCAGCGACGACTGGGGCATCGAGGCGCTGACCATCTACGCCTTCTCCACCGAAAACTGGGCCCGCTCCAAGGAGGAGGTCAACGCGCTGATGGGCCTGCTGCTCAAGTACTTCGCCTCGGAGATCGACGAGCTGGACGAAAAGCACGTCCGCATACTGATCCTGGGCGACGTGGACGGCCTGCCCGGTCCCCAGCGCGAGGCCGTGGTCAACGCCATGGAGCGCACGAAGGACAACACCGGCCTCAAGCTCAACATCGCCCTCAACTACGGCGGGCGGCAGGAGCTGGTGCGCGCGGCGCGGGCGCTGGCTGAGAAGTGCAGGTTGGGCGAGCTGGAGCCCAGCGACATCGACGAGGACGCCTTCGCGGCCGAGCTCTACACCGCCGGGCTGCCGGACGTGGATCTGCTGATCCGCACCAGTGCCGAGATGCGGCTTTCGAACTTCCTGCCCTGGCAGACCACCTACGCCGAGCTGGTGTTCGATTCCACGCTCTGGCCGGACTTCGACCGCGCCTGCTACCTGCGCGACCTGCGCGCCTACGCCGCGCGCGACCGCCGCTTCGGCGGCGTCCACGATGCGCCTGAGGCGCAGGCCGAGGGCATCGGAGGCGCGCCCGATGGGCAGAATGCGGAGGGCGCGCCATGAAGCAGAGAGTGATTACCGGCGCGGCCTTCGCCGTGCTGATGCTGCTGGGAATCTACTTCCGCGGCTGGGTGATGTTCCTGCTGCTCTCCGCGATGCTGGTGGTGAGCGTCGAGGAGGTCTACCGCGCCATCCGCGCCACGGGCATCGAGCCGGTGCGCTGGGCGGGCTACATGTACTGCGGGCTGACCATCGCGGCGACGTTGGTCTCCTTCTTCGTCAAGCGCAATGCGCCGCTGCAGATGATCGCGCTGCTGCTGGGCGTGATGGCGGCGATGATCCGGCTGGTGACGCGCGGCAAGATCGCCGTGGAGAGCCTGATGGCCACGGTGTTTCCGATGCTCTATCCCGGCATATTCTACATGGTGCTGATGGAGCTGCTGCGCCTGGGCGACCGGGCGACGGTCACGGTGGCGCTGGTGGTGGCCTTCTTCTCAGCCTCGATCAACGATGTGTTCGCGCTGTTCTCCGGGATGCTGTTCGGCAAGCACAAGCTCGCGCCGGAGCTGAGCCCCAAGAAGACCGTGGAGGGCTCCGTCGGCGGACTGATCTTCTGCGTGCTGTTCACGATGGCGGTGCCGGGCCTGCTGCGGCTGATCTTCCGCGGCGACGCCGCTTTCGTGGCGGGCATCGACGCGCTGCCCCCCACCTGGGCCTTCGGCCTGCTGGGGCTGGTGGCCGGTGCGCTGACGCAGGTGGGCGATCTGACCGCGAGCATGGTCAAGCGCCACTGCGGCGTGAAGGACTTCGGCCACATACTGCCCGGTCACGGCGGCATCATGGACCGCATGGACGGCGTGCTGTTCTGCGGGGCCGCCTGCTACATATTCTTCAAAATCATCTGATGGGACACGGTGACGCATGGACTGTAAGACAATCGCAATACTCGGAGCGACGGGATCGATCGGGACGCAGGCGCTGGATCTGGTGCGCAGGCATCCGGATCGATTCTCTGCCGTCTGCCTGACGGCGCAGCGCTCCGCCGGGAAGCTGTTTGAACTGGTGCGCGAATTCCGCCCGCTGGCGGCGGGGCTGGTGGAGGAGCCGGAGGAGATTCCGGCGGATCTGAAGTTCTGCCAGTGGTTCTTCGGAGCGGACTGCTCCGTGCGCGTGCTCGAGGCCATCCGCCCGGACGCCGCGCTCTGCGCCATCACGGGCATCGCGGGGCTGGACGCCGTGTGGACGGCGCTGGACGCCTGCAAGCAGGTGCTGCTGGCCAACAAGGAGGCGCTGGTCACCGGCGGAAGCCTGGTCACGGAGAAGTCGAAGCGCCTGGGCGTTCCGCTGCTGCCGGTGGACAGCGAGCACTCCGCCATCTTCCAGTGCCTGCAGGCGGCCGGGGGCAACCCGGTGCGAAGCCTGATCCTCACCGCCTCGGGCGGCGCGCTGCGCGACTGGTCCAAGGACGCCATCGAGCGCGCCACCGTGGACGAGGTGCTGCGCCACCCCACCTGGCGCATGGGCCGGAAGATCACCACCGACTGCGCCAGCATGGTCAACAAGGGCCTGGAGATCATCGAGGCCCACCACCTCTTCGGCCTGCCGCCGGAGCGGATCCGCGCGGTGATCCATCCCCAGAGCGTGATCCACTCGATGGTGGAGTTCGAGGACGGCGCGGTGCTGGCCCAGCTGGGCAACCCGGACATGCGCGGGCCCATCGGCTACGCCATGGGCTATCCCGAGCGCATCCCCTACGGCGCCAGGCCGCTGGACTTCGCCGCCATCGGACAGCTCACCTTCGCCGAGCCGGACCTGGAGCGCTTCCCGGCGCTGGGCTACGCGGCGGAGGCGCTCAAGGCCGGGCCCTGGGCGACCATCGTCTTCAACGGCGCGAACGAGGCCGCCGTAGCGGCGTTCCTGGCCGGGCGCATCCCCTTCGGCGCGATTCCCCGGCTGATCCGCGACGCGCTGGATTCGGTGCCGCCCCGGCCCATCCGCTCCATCGCGGACGTCTACCGGGCGGACGCCGAGGCACGCGCATGCGCCGAATCCATGATTCAGAAGTAATTGGAGGCTCCCCTATCCATGTCCAGAATCCTGTACATCCTGATCGCCATCGTGATGCTCGGCTTCATCGTCACCATGCACGAGTTCGGCCACTACCTGGTGGGCCGGCTGTGCGGCATCGGCATCGTGGAATTCTCCGTGGGCTTCGGCCCGAAGCTGTTCGGCTTCCGCCGCAAGGGCATCGACTACTCGCTGCGGTTGATCCCACTGGGCGGCTACTGCTCCTTCGTGGGCGAGGACGCGGAAAACCCCGCGCCCAACGCCATGAACAACCAACCGGTGTGGAAGCGCTTCCTGACCGTGTTCGCCGGGCCCGCGATGAACTTCGTGCTGGCGTTCGCCTTCTGCGCGATCCTGCTGGCCAACTTCATCGTGGCGGAATATCTTCCCCGCATCGACTACGTGTATCCGGACACGCCCGCCGCGGCGTGCGGCATCGAGCCGGGCGACGTGGTGACGGCCGTCAACGGCATGGCCGTCAGCTTCGACGGCGAGGGCATGGAGGCCGCCCGGGAGGCCATACTCGCCGCCGGGCACGACGGCCCCATCGAGCTCTCCATCGAGCGCGGCGGCGAGGCGATGACGCTGGACGTGACCCCCGCCGCCGTGACCGACCCCGCCAGCGGATCGACCAGCTACCAGATCGGCATCGCCTTCGGCGGCCGCACCTACCGGCCGATGGAGGCACTGGGCGGAAGCTGCGGCTACATGGTGGAGTTCACCGGGGAGATGCTCAAGGCGCTCCGGGATCTGGTGTTCCACGGCAGCGGCGTGGACGAGATGATGGGCCCGGTGGGCATCATCTCCTTCGTCAGCGACCAGGTGGCCAGCGACCGGCTCTACGCCGTGGTGAACCTGATCTTCTTCCTCTCGCTGAACGTGGGCATCATGAACCTGCTGCCGCTCCCGGCGCTGGACGGCGGCCGCCTGGTGTTCCTGATCGTCGAGGGCATCCGCCGCAAGCCCGTGCCCCCGGAGAAGGAGGGCATGATCCACGCCATCGGCCTGGGGCTTCTGATGATGCTGATCGTGTTCATCACCTACAAGGACGTGCTCCGGCTGTTCGTGAGCTGAGGAGGATGCCGATGACAAAGCAGATTCTGGTGGGCGGCGTCGCCATCGGCGGCGGCGCGCCCGTGAGCGTACAGACGATGACCAACACCGACACCCGGAACGTGGAGGCCACGCTGGCGCAGGTTCGCCGCATGGCGGAGGCCGGGGCGGACATCGTCCGCGTGTCGGTCTACGACGAAGCCTGCGCTTCGGCCGTGCGCGCGCTGGTGGACGGCAGCCCGGTGCCGCTGGTGGCGGACATCCACTTCGACCACAGGCTCGCCATCCGCTCCGTCGAGAATGGCATCGCCAAGGTGCGCATCAATCCGGGAAACATCGGCGGCGAGGCCAACGTGCGGGAGCTGGCGGCGTGCCTGAAGGCGCACCGGGTGCCGGTGCGCATCGGCGTGAACTCCGGCTCCCTGGAGAAGGAAATCCTCCGGAAGTACGGCGGCGTCACGCCCGAGGGCATGGTGGAGAGCGGGCTCAACCACGCGCGAATGCTCGAGCGCGCGGGCTTCGACGACATCTGCCTGTCCTTCAAGGCCACGGACGTGCGCACGATGGTGGAGGCCTGCCGCCTGGCCCATGAACAGACCGGCTACCCCCAGCACATCGGCGTGACCGAATCCGGCACAGCGGACGTGGGCGTGGTCAAGTCGGCGGTGGGCATCGGAACGCTCCTGATGGAGGGCATCGGCGACACCATCCGCGTGTCCATCTCCGGTGATCCGGTGCAGGAGGTGCCCGCCGGGCTGAGCATACTGCGCGCCTGCGGGCTGCGGCGCGACTTCGTGGAGATCGTCTCCTGCCCCACCTGCGGGCGGACCTGCATCGACGTGGAGGGCATCGCCAACGCCGTGCGCGCCGCCACGCGGGACATCCATAAGCACATCAAGGTGGCCGTGATGGGCTGCATCGTCAACGGTCCCGGCGAGGCCCGCGAGGCCGACCTGGGCATCGCCGGCGGCAGGGACGGCGGCGCGCTGATCGTCAGGGGCCAGCCGCCCCGGGCCGTGCGCGGGGATTTGGCGAAGATACTGATCGAGGAGGTGCGCCGCGCGGCGGGCTGCTGAGCGGCGGACGGAGGTACATATGTCGGAACTTTGGCGCAACCTGATCCGCAAGGAGGACGCGAAGCTCGCGGAGGAGCTCTCGGTCTCCCGGGTCGACGTATCCCGCAAGAGCTGCACGATGTGCGTGCGCCTGTCCTGCGGGCGAATCGTCACCGAGCGCGAGCTGAAGCTGCTCAAGCGCCTGCTGGCGACGGCCGTCCCCGGAATGACCACGCGGGTGCAGATGGAGTACCCCGCGCTGCGCGACGCCGTGCGGCAGGACCTCTCCATCGCCTCCGGGCTGATGAAGGATCTCGTGCGCCACGAGAGCCCCGCTTCCATGCCCTTCATCGACTGGGACGGCAAGGGCTGGTCGCTGGACGGCGACGTGCTCAACATCTGCGTGTCCTCGGCCGAGGGCGCGGCGTTCCTACGCAGCCGCGGCGTGGACCGGATCCTGGCGGAAAAGTTCGGCGACCTCTTCGGCATGCGCGTGAAGGCCAACATACTGCTCACCGGCGACGACGAGCGCCGCATACGCGAGATCAACGACGCCCGGCGCCGGGAGGCGGAGCTCTTCGCCATGGACGCGTCGAAGCCGGTGCCCTCCGGCGCCAGGAAGGCCGCGCCCGGCGGCGAGGTCATCTACGGCAGGCCCATCCACGATCCCGCCATCGAGATGCGCGAGATCACCGAGGACATCGGCCGGCTCACCGTTCGCGGCGAGGTGGCCGGGTTTGAGATGCGCGACACCAAGAACGGCCAGACCAAGATCGTAAACTTCACGCTGTCGGACAGCACGTCCTCGGTCAACTGCAAGCTGTTTCTGGGCTCCCGCCGGGGCGGCGACGACGCCCGGGGCGTGCAGGCCCAGGCCGACGCGCTGAGCGCCGGCGTCCGGGACGGCGCCTGGGTCACCGTGCGGGGCAGCTACCGCTACGACGAATTCAGGCACGAGATGGTGCTGATGGTCAGCGACATCGCCCCCGCGAAGAAGCCCGTGCGCGAGGACACCGCCGCCGAAAAGCGCGTGGAGCTGCACCTGCACACCAGCTTCTCCACGATGGACGCCTGCGCTAGCCCCACGGCGCTGATCAAGCAGGCCGCGAAGTGGGGGCACCCCGCCATCGCCATCACCGACCACGGCGTGGTGCAGGCCTTCCCGGAGGCCTTCGGCGCGGCCAAGAAGGCCGGGATCAAGCTGATTCCCGGCTGCGAGGGCTATCTGATCGAGGACGACGCGGGCATCGTGCGCGGCGGCGAGGACATCCCGCTGGAGGGCACGACCTACGTGGTGCTCGACGTGGAGACCACGGGGCTCAACAAGTACTCCGACCAGATCATCGAGATCGGCGCCGTGCGCATCGAGAACGGCGTCGAGGTGGCGGAGTTCTCCGAGCTGATCGACCCGGGCAGGCCGGTTCCGGAGCGCGTGACCGAGCTGACCGGCATCTCCACCGCGATGCTGCGCGGCAAGCGCAGCATCCAGGAGGCCCTCCCCGACTTCGTGAAGTTCTGCGAGGGCGCCGTGCTGGTGGCCCACAACGCGGAGTTCGACACGGGCTTCTTCCGCCGCGCCTACCGCGACGCGGGCATCCCCTTCGACTATCCGGTGCTGGATACGCTGATGCTGGCGCGCAACCAGTATCCGGGCCTGCGCAGCCACAAGCTGGGCAACATGTGCAAGCAGCTGGGCATCAGCCTGGCCAACGCCCACCGGGCCGTGCACGA
>CANQGC010000144.1 GCA_947600345.1 uncultured Clostridia bacterium | reverse complement strand
TCCAAGGAACCTCAGGTTCCTTGGCAGAGATTCTTAAGGGACAGCGTCCCTTAAGCAGGTCCGGGCAGCGCCCGGCGTAACCCCAGCGGCCCGCGGTATCCAAACCATCGCCCGGCAACGCGAACCAAGGCTCCTCCGCCCCCATACCGCGGGCCGCACCGAGGCGAGTTTTGGTTTGGGAAGCCAGCGGGCTTCCCAAACCAAAGAGCAAACCAAACCCTCCGCACCACCCGCCCCACCGCTACGCCCACCGCAACCGCATCTCCTTCGCCGCCCATCGCGCCGCACGGCTCTATGTTAGCATCGCGCCACACAAAATGTCAAGGCCAAGAAATGCCACCCCACCGCAAACCCTCGCGGACTTCCCACCCCACCGCCGCAATTCTTCCGCCCCACAGAACATTTTAGCCCACGAATGTTAGCAATTTATTCATAATATTAAATTGCAATGTCGCGCACATCTCAAAATAAAACAAGTTGGTTTGTGTAATTTGTTTAGAATGACTATTGACAAAAGCATAGCGGACAGGGTAAAATTAGAAGGTCAAAGGAAAGACATTTTGGGGAATGAGCCGCCCTTTTCGGAGGGCGCTCAAACCACTCTTGTAAGCCAAGGAGGCAGTATCATGGGTATCATCGAGAAAATGAGACTGGACGGCAAGGTGGGCTTCGTCACCGGCGGAGCGCGCGGCATCGGCAAGTGCACGGCCACGGCCTTCGCGGAGGCCGGCGCGGACGTCGCCATCGTCGATCTGGACTACGAGACCGCGGTGGTCACCGCCAAGGAGATCGCCGAGGCCACCGGCCGCAAGGTCATCGCCATCAAGTGCGACGTGACCGACGAGGCGCAGGTGCAGGCCATGGTGGACGAGGTCGTGGAGAAGCTCGGCGGGCTGAACTTCTGCCACGCCAACGCGGGCATCGCCATCAACGCCCCCGCGGAGGAAATGACCTACGCCCAGTGGAAGAAGATCATCGACGTCAACCTCAACTCCGTATTCCTGACCGACACCATCGCCGGGCGCTACATGCTGGCCCACGGCGGCGGATCGATCATCAACACCGCTTCCATGTCCGGCCACATCGTCAACGTGCCCCAGCCCCAGTGCGGCTACAACGCGTCCAAGGCGGGCGTGATGCAGCTGACCAAGTCGCTGGCGGTCGAGTGGGCCAAGAAGGGCGTGCGCGTCAACTCCATCAGCCCGGGATACATCGGCACCGAGCTCGTGCTGGCCGCCGAGCACCTCAAGACCCTGATCCCCCAGTGGAACGCCATGGCGCCCATGGGCCGCATGGGCAAGCCCGAGGAGCTGCAGGCCGTGGTCGTCTACCTGGCCGGCGACGCCGCCAGCTTCACCACCGGCTCCGACTTCCTGATCGACGGCGCGTTCACCTGCTTCTAAGCCGCGGAACGCAAGCGGTACATAGCGGAAGCAAATCAATCGCGAATCTAGCGCTTCCGGAGACGGGAGCGTCAGAGAATAAAGAAAAGGAGAGAACCAACTATGAAGAAGATCCTTGCTCTGATCCTGGTTTGCATGATGGCCATCCTGCCCTGCGCGCTGGCTGAGGAGAGCACCAGCGAAGTCGAAGGCATCAAGGCCGACGCCGAGTTCTACGCGGGTGCGGACATGTCCGTGCTGAGCGGCAAGAAGCTGGGCATCACCATTCAGTCCCTTCAGAACGCCTACTGGGCGGGCGTCATGACCGCTCTGCAGGAGGTCCTGGATGCCGCTGGCGCTGAGGCGACCATCGTTGCCTGCGACGACAGCTCCGCCACCCAGATCGGCCAGATCGAGAACTTCATCTCCGCGCAGTGCGACCTGATCATGGTGCACCCCTCCGACGCGGTTGCCGTTGAGGACGTCTGTGCCCAGGCCCGCGAGGCTGGCATCAAGGTGATGTGCTGGGACGACCCGATGGAGAACACCGACGCCAACTGGATCCTGAATCACTACGATCTGGGCGTTGAGATCGGCAAGCTGGCCGCCAGCTTCATCAACGAGAAGTACACCGAGGAGAATCCGGCGGAAGTCATCGTGATCGGCTATCCGCAGACCAAGGTTCTGCTCGACCGTGAGAACGGCATCATGGAAGGCCTGAAGGACGCCGAGGGCAAGTATGAGGTCGTCGCCAACCAGGCCGGCATCATCGCTTCCGACGCTCAGACCGCCGTTGAGACCACGCTGCAGGCCCATCCCAATGCGAAGGTCGTCGCTGGCATCGGCGCTGGCGCGATGATCGGCGCGGACGAGGCTCTGAACATCGCCACCGGCGGCGAGATTCCGGATGACATGGGCGTGTTCACCACCGACGTCACCAAGCAGCAGCTCGAGCAGCTCCAGGATCCGACCTATCCCGCCAAGGGCCTGATCGGCTTCGAGGGCGGCGACGAGGACACCGCTCAGGCTTGCGCCGCGATGTTCGCTCGCATGCTGGCGGATGACGTGGGCGCCAAGAATGTGTTCCGTCAGACCCAGCCCATCGACAATGATTCTGTTGATGAGATCATGGCCCACATGAAGTAATTCATCGCTAAATCTAATTCAGCGTCCCCTTCCCTCCCCAGGGGAGGGGACGCAATTCTATCATTGCCTGCACGGATATAGTTCGATCGCACCGTTTAGGTCGGCTTGCCCGGAGGCAGAAACAGGAGGTTGCGCAATGAGCGAAGATTATGTTCTGGAATTGGAACACATCCGAAAGGAGTATCCCGGCGTCGTGGCGCTGGCGGATGTGACCCTGCAGCTTCGCCGCGGCGAGATTCTGGGCCTGATCGGTGAGAATGGAGCGGGCAAGTCCACGCTGATCAAGTGCTGCTCCGGCGCGGTCATCCCCACGTCGGGCAAGATCAAGATCAACGGCAAGACCTTCGACCGCATGACGCCCCAGCTGGCGGCGGAGAACGGCATCGCCATCATCTATCAGGAGTTCAACAACGTCAAGGAGCTCTCCGCGGCGGAGAACATGTTCCTGGGCCGCCCGATCCGCAAGGGCGTGGTCATCGACCGAAAGGCGATGGAGGAGGAGGCCGCCAAGGCCTTCGCCCAGCTCAACATCAAGATCAACCCCCGCGAGCTGGTCAAGAACCTCTCCGTCGGCTATCAGCAGATGATCGAGATCGCCAAGGCCATTCAGCAGAACGCCCAGGTGCTGATCATGGACGAGCCCAGCGCGCCGCTGACGAACAACGAGGTCGAGGCCATGTTCAAGGTGGTGGAGCTGCTCAAGTCCAAGGGCGTTTCCATCATCTACATCTCCCACCGCCTGGAGGAGATCTTCCGGCTGTCCGACCGCATCGAGGTCATCCGCGACGGCGAGTACGTGGACACGCTGATCACCAAGGACGCCACCGTGGACGAGCTGATCCACCTGATGGTCGGCCGCGAGATGACCCAGAAGTTCCCGCCCCGCGAGCCCTGCGTGGACTACAGCAAGGTGGTGCTCGAGCTCAAGAACGTCTGCGGCAACGGCGACGTGGACATGTCGTTCAAGATTCACGCCGGCGAGGTGCTGGGCCTGGGCGGCCTGGTGGGCGCCGGCAGAACGGAGCTTGCGCAGGTCATCTTCGGCTCCAAGCCGAAGGATTCGGGCCAAATCTTCTTAAACGGCAAGGAGGTCCACCCGAAGTCGCCCCGCGAGGCCATCGACCTGGGCATCGCCCTGGTGCCCGAGGATCGCAAGCGCCACGGCGCGCTGCTGGGCGTATCCATCAAGAATAACATCAACATGCCGACCTACAAGCGAATCTCCACGGCCAGCGTGATCAACTCCACCGTCGAGAAGAGGACGGCGGAGAAGTACCGCGAGGAGATTCAGATCAAGTGCCCCACGATCAACCAGCTGGTCAAAAACCTCTCCGGCGGCAACCAGCAGAAGGTCATACTGGGCAAGTGGCTGGCGGCGGACTCCCAGCTGATCATATTCGACGAGCCCACCCGCGGCATCGACGTGGGCGCGAAGTATGAGATCTACAAGCTCATCAACGACCTGGTGGCCCAGGGCCGCAGCGTGCTGATGATCTCCTCCGAAATGGAGGAGCTGACCGGCATGTCCGACCGCATTATCGTGCTGGCCGAGGGCCACATGACGGGCGAGCTCACGAAGGATCAGTTCAACGCCGACACCATCATGGCCTACGCCTCGGCAGTCGCCGATAAGAAGGAGGTTTCCTGACATGGAGAATAAGCTGAACGCAAAGAGTTTTCTCAAGTCCAATATGATCTGGCTGGTGTTCATCCTCGAAGTCGTCTTCTTCGCGGTCGCCAGCAAGGGCACCTTCGTCGCCACGACGAACATCGTCAACATTCTGCGCCAGGTCGCCTACTACGGCATTGCCTCCGTCGGCATGACGTTCGTGATCCTGATCGCCGGCATCGACCTGTCCATCGGCTCCATCATCACGCTGGTCAACATGGTCTGCGCGTTCATGATGGTGAACATGGGCATCAACATGTGGATCGCCGTGCTGGCCTCGCTGGTCGTCGGCGTGCTCATCGGCCTGCTCAACGGCTTCATGGTCGCCACCGTCGGCATGCCGGCGCTGATCGCCACTTTCGCCTCCCAGACCGTATTCGAGGGCCTCGCCTTCCTGATCACCAACGGCCGCCCGATCTCCGGCTTCACCAAGACCTACCCGGCGATCAACCTCTTCGCCCGCTGGACGGTGGCCGGCATCCCGGTCTGCGCGCTGATCATGGTGGCGTGCTTCGCCATCGGCAGCTTCATACTGAACAAGAGCTACTTCGGCCGCTACTTCTACGCCATCGGCGGCAACGAGGAAGCCGCGGAGCTGTCGGGCATACTGGTCAACAAGATGAAGTACCTGATCTACGCGCTGTCCGGCCTGTTCGCCAGCCTGGCGGGCATCGTGCTGCTGTCCCGCTCGGGCTCCGCGCAGACCACCGTCGGCAAGGGCCTCGAGTTCGACGTCATCACCTGCGTGGTGCTGGGCGGCGTGTCGGTCAACGGCGGTATCGGCAGAATCTCCGGCGTGGTCGCGGGCGTCATGATCATCGGCTCGCTGACCAACGGCATGATCCTGATGAACGTCTCGGAGTACATCCAGATGGTCGTCAAGGGCGTCGTTCTGGCCGTGGCCGTCGGCATCGACTGCATGTCCAAGAAGGGAAAGACGAACTGATTTGCGGACAATCTGAGCGAGCGCTTCCCCCAGTGCCTCATTGGGGGAAGCGCTTCCCTTGTGGAGTAAACGGAGGAATTTGTTATGAAACTGAATTACAATGGCCTGAAGGATGCCGCGGCCTGGGAGAAGGCCGGCGTGCTGCTGCCTCCCTACGATCCCGAGGCGCTGGCGAAGAAGACCGTGGAGGATCCCCGCTGGGTGCACTTCGGCATCGGCAACATCTTCCGCATCTTCGTGGGCGGCATCGCCGACCGCCTGCTGCGCGCGGGCGAGCTGGACCGGGGCGTCACCTGCGTCGAAACCTTCGACTACGACGTGGTGGATAAGATCTACGCGCCCTACGACAACCTGGCGCTGACCGTGATCCTCCACGCCGACGGCACCACCGAAAAGCGCGTGCTGGGCTCGCTCAGCGAGGCCGTCAAGGCCCAGTCCGTCAACCTGGAATCCTGGGCGCGGATGAAGGCCATATTCACCAACCCCGGCCTGCAGCTCGTCACCTTCACCATCACCGAGAAGGGCTACGCGCTGCACGACACCAGCGGCGCATACCTGGGCTACGTCAAGGCCGACCTGGCCAACGGCCCGGAGAAGGTCACCGGCGCGATGGGCATCGTGACCGCCATGCTCTACGCCCGCTACCAGGCAGGCAAGCTGCCGCTGGCGCTGGTCAGCATGGACAACGTCGCCCGCAACGGCGAAAAGCTGCGCAAGTCTGTGCTGGAGACGGCAAAGGTCTGGGCCGACAACGGCCTGGTGGACGCCGCCTTCGTGGACTACGTGTCCGACGAGAACACCGTCAGCTTCCCCTGGACGATGATCGATAAGATCACCCCCCGCCCCAGCGAGGAGATCGCCGCCAAATTGGAGGCGAGCGGCATCGAGGCCATGCAGCCGGTCATCACCGACAAGCACACCTACATCGCGCCCTTCATCAACGCCGAGGGCCCCCAGTACCTGGTGGTGGAGGATCACTTCCCGAACGGCCGCCCGCCGCTCCAGGACGCCGGCGTCTACATGGCGACCCGGGAGATCGTGAACCGCTCCGAGCGCATGAAGGTCACGGCCTGCCTGAACCCCATCCACACCGCGCTGGGCCCCTACGACGTGATGCTCGGCCACGAGCTCTTCGCCGACGGCATGCACGACCCGGAGCTCGCCAAGCTGGCGAACCAGGTGGGCTACCAGGAGGGCCTGCCGGTGGTGGAGGACCCGGGCATCATTTCGCCCAAGGCGTTCATCGACGAGGTCATCAACGAGCGCTTCCCCAACGCCTACCTGGGCGACACGAGCCAGCGCATCTGCGTGGACATCTCCCAGGGCGTGGCCTTCCGCTTCGGCGAGACGGTGAAGGCGTACGTGGCGAAGGACGGCACGGCCGCCTGGCTGATCGGCATCCCGCTGGCCATCGCGGGCTGGCTGCGCTACCTGCTGCAGACGGACGACGAGGGCGGAAGCTATCCGCTGGCGCCCGACCCGCTGGTGCCGGAGCTGCGCGAGCAGATGAAGGGCGTGGAAGTCGGCAAGCCGGAGAGCTGCACGGATCAGCTCAGGCCGATTCTGTCGAATACGAATATATTCGGCGTTGACCTCTATGCTGCGGGGATTGGCGAGAAGATTGAGATGATCTTCCGCGAGGAGCTCGCGGGTAAGGGCGCCGTGCGGGCAACGCTGAAGAAGTACCTGGGGTGAGGGGATAAGGCTTCGCGCTGTACGAAGGCTCCAATCGGAACGAAACGCAGGACTTTGGGCCCATAATCTACGGGCCCAAAGTCCGTCGTCTATCAGGCGGCAGCAGAAGGGAGAATCCAAGGAACCTCAGGTTCCTTGGCAGGAATTCTTAAGGGACAGCGTCCCTTAAGCAGGTCTGGGCAGCGCCCAGCGTAACCCCAGCGGCCCGCGGCATCCAACCAAAGCTTCGGCAATGCGAACCAACATCTCACCGTAGCCATACCGCGGGCCGCCGCGGCGATTTTTTGGATCGGGAAGCCGGAAGGCTTCCCGATCCAAAAGAGTCCGCCACTA
>CANQGC010000143.1 GCA_947600345.1 uncultured Clostridia bacterium | reverse complement strand
TCCTCGACTTACCTCCAGTAAGCCTTCGGAATCTGCACTTGCATCTGACGAAAAACTCATTCGCCGGACGGGGCGGCTCGCTCGAATCTTCGATTCGACCGAGCCGGTCGGCCTAACGGCCGACTTGGAAACCCTCCGGGTTTCCAACCTCCCAACTTATTTGTACGGTGTTGCCTTGAATGGCGACGAACGGATTATGGAGGACAAATCTATGAAGCGCATGATTGTGAAGCGCCGGAAGGGGCGTGGATTCAGGATCGCGGCAGCGTGGCTCGCGCTGGCGCTGCTGGCGTCGGGCGGCTCCGGCATCGCCGAACAGGCTTCCGCAGAGCAGGCATCCGCGGAACAGGCGTCTGAGGAGCAGGTACCCGCCGAGCAGACACCCGCGGAGCAGGCGCCTGCGGAACAGGCACCCGACGAGCAGATTCCTGCGGAGACGGCGTCTGCGGAACGGGCTCCCGCCGCGCAGGCGGCGGACGCGCAGGCCGCTCCCACCGAAGAGGGGAGCGCGGCGCTCGCGACGTCGGGGAGGATTCACTTCACCGTTTCCGGCGCGGAGGTCTACCACGAGGCGGCGCTGACATCGGGCGCGCAGGAGATCGCCTGGAGCGTGGACGGGGGCGCGCAGCGCTACTGGATCTACCTCTACGATGACGATTGGAGCGAGCTGCAGCGCTCCGAGGATTGCAATATGACCGGCTTCACCATCGACACCACCGGCATGGAGCCCGGCGACACCTTCCTTCTGCGCGTGGGGGCCCGGCCGGCGGGCGACGCGCAGGGCGATGTGGCCTGGGATTTCCTGAAGCTGACGCTTCCCCGGCAGGCGGATCTCGCGAACGGCGTGGGCAAGCCGGTGATCAACCTGGGCAGCGCCGCCTACCAGGTCGACGGCGTGCTGTGCGTCGGCAGGGGAAACGCCGTGTTCAGCTGGCTGGCCGACGGCCAGGTGGGCTCCTACACCGTGAACCTCACCTGCGCGGACGACGGCGCGGATTACGGCCCGGGGGTCACCACGGACACCAGCCACGCCTACGACACCACGCAGATGAACGCCGGAAGCTACCTGCTCCGGGTGGGCGCGACGCCGGCGGGCGGCGATGAGGGCAGCACCGTGTGGAGCGAGATGCGCTTCACCATTTCCGATTCGGCGGAGGGCCAGGCGTCCGGCGGCGCGTCCGCCGCGCAGGCGGCTGCCGCTCCGGTGATCGTGCCCTTCGGCCAGGCGATGGCGTTCGATGCCCAGGTCTATGCGGACGGAAGCGCCCGCAGAGTGGCCAACGACGATCCCTACGAGACGCTGAACCTCACGATCAAGCTGACCGGGCACAGGAGCCCCGCCTACTTCCAGCAGCACTACGCGAGCCAGTACAAGCTCCAGGGCGACGAGGCGGTGGCGCAGATGGACGTCACGATCGGCAGCGGCGCCAAGGAGAGCGTCATCGTCCAGAAGGCGATCATCACCGACTTCGCCAGCGAGGACCTGCAGACCGTCTACGAGGGCTACCAGATGATCGACGCGGAGATCGGAGGGGCCGCGGACGTGAGCGCCGCTCCGGGCGAGACGGTGACGCTGTACAAGCGCTATTCCTATCCCGGGAGCGGCCCCGAGCCCAAGTATCTCGTCGTGCGCGCTTACGTGGACGGCAGGGAGAACATCTATCTGTTCGAGCTTCCCGTGGCCCAGGGCGCGGAGGACGCCCAGGTGCGGTCCAGGAGCGGGGATGAGGAGATCACCAGCCTGTCGCCCGGCGATGAGAGCGAAGCGGTCGCCCAGCTCCAGCGCGCGCTGATCGCCAAGGGGGTGCTCCAGGGGAGCCCCGACGGCAAGTTCGGCAGCTACACGGAGGGCGCCGTGAAGGCGATGCAAGAGCGCTACGGCATGGAGTCCACCGGCGTCGCCGACGAGGAATTCCTCGAGCGCCTCTACGCGGACCAGTAGCCGCGCCGGACGCTCCGGCTGCGCCCGGTGAGCTTGTTCCGCGCTGAAATCGACATCGAAGGGGGAGTGTGCATGCGGTTTGTGCGCATCATCTTTAGTCCCACGGGAGGGACGGCTAAAGTCGCGGCGGCCATCGCGAAGGATTGGCTGCCCGCCGAGACGGTCGATCTGTCCGACCCGAACGGAGCCTGGGCGGGGCTCGCCCTCCAGCCGGAGGACGTGGCGCTGATCGCCATGCCGTCGTTCGGGGGACTCGCGCCGCGGGTCGCCATCGAGCGGCTCGAGCGGATCAGGGGCAACGGCGCGCGGTGCGCGCTCGCCGCCGTCTACGGCAACCGCGCCTATGAGGACACGCTCGTCCAGATGGAGGACGCCGCCGAGCGGTGCGACTTCCGGGTGATCGCCGCCGTCTCCGCCGTGGCGGAGCACTCCATCATGCATCAGTACGCCGCCGGGCGGCCGAACCGCGCGGATTGCGAGCAGCTCGCCGCCTTTGCGGAGAAGGTAATCGAAAAGCTTCGGAGCGGCGACTGTGCGAAGCCCGCCATCCCCGGCAACCGGCCCTACAAGAAGGCGGGCGGCGCGGGCCTCGTGCCGAAGGCGGGCTCCGGCTGCACCGAGTGCGGCCTGTGCGCGAGGCGCTGCCCGGTGGGAGCGATCGACCCGAAGTCGCCCAAATCGACCGACGCGAAGCGCTGCGTCTCCTGCATGCGCTGCGTCTCCATCTGCCCCCAGGGCGCGCGCAAGCTCAACGCCGCCATGGTCTCCATCGCCGCGCTGGCGATCAGGAAGGCCTGCGCCGAACCCAAGCAGAACGAGCTGTTCATCTGAGCGTGGCGCCATTGCGCAAGCAGAATACGAATGTCTAAGCATGATGGCGGTTTATCACCGAAGTATACTTGACATGTGATAACTTATATGTTATAGTTGAGGAGAGGAAAGCAATCGGATAGATGGCCTACAGAATTCTGTTTTATGAAGAGCGCAGTGGAAGGGCGCCCGTCTTGGATTACATGCGGGAGCTCGCTGAAAGCCACAGCAAGGATAGCCGGATTAAACTATCCAAGATTCAGGATTATATCAAGGCGCTGCAAGAAAACGGCACCCGATTGCCAGAGACGCATTGCAAACACCTCGACGGGGAGATTTGGGAACTGCGCCCGATTCGCGACCGCATCCTCTTTGCCGCGTGGATGGGCGATTCCTTCGTTCTTCTGCATAGCTTTATGAAGCAGACGCAAAAGACTCCAAGGCGTGAATTGGAGCAGGCCAGGCGCGAGTTGGACGACTTTAGGAAGAGGTGGAGCGAAAATGAATAGAGAGCACGGCTTCCCCGTCTGGGATCGTGAATTGGAACGGGAACTCTTTACCGAAGAGGAGATCGCGGAGAGCGACGCGCGGGTGGCAGTGATTTCTGCCTTGGTGGAGGCGCGCAACGAAAAGGGCATGTCCCAGCGGGAGTTGGAGGAGCTCACGGGGATCAAGCAGCCGCAGCTCGCCCGCCTGGAAGCGGGAAAGGGAAATCCCACGCTGACCACGCTCATTAAGGTGCTGGTTCCGCTCGGGAAAAAGCTTGCAGTGGTGCCGATTCAAGAGAACTGAGCCGTGCGCCAAGCTCGAGGAGTGCGCAAGGGAGAACCGGAAGAAGTGAGGGAGCTTATCCCTCACTTCTCGCTTTCCAGCCCGGCAAAGAAGGCGTTGTAATCGACGCCGAAGATTTGCTTGAGCGCAACCAACTCGCTCATGCGCACGCCGTAGGTTCCACATTCAATTTGCGAATAGATGCTCCGGCTGGTGTCGCAGCCCGCGAGCTGCAGCTTCGCGGCCACCTGTTCCTGCGTCATTCCGGCAGCGACGCGCAGCGTGCGGATGTTTCGACCGATGTTCATATCCTGTCGAATCCTTGGCACGGCGTCACTTCCCCTCGAATTGCAAGAATAATATTGCAAAGCACCTTGATTTTATCCGCAATCTCTGCTAGAATTGCAATGAATAAATTGCAAATATGGGCTTCGACAAATATAGTTCATCATTTGCCGCGCCCGAAGGCGATGGATTCGGCTGGCAGCTTGAACCGCAATCGAGGAGGCGGCCCGGTGTGAACGAACAGAAGATTAAAGAGACAACGAATCTTGCTACCAACCCGTTGATTTGGCTGGTGTCCCTCTTCCTGATGATTCCTATTCCGTTTTTGGTATTCATCCTGATTTATTCTCGGTGGTATTTTCGGGGAGAGGAGTTTGGCAGGATTCGATCATCGATCCGGAAGTACACCGCGGATTGCAACGCCCTGAACGCGCACATCGAGGAATTGCGGCGCTCCTACGTGAAGGCGGAAAAGACGGATTACGGCGAGGCTCGCTTCGAGAACATCAGCAAATACAAATATCAAAAGAAGGGCTTCAACGCAGAGTTCGCGCCCAACATCTACGATTGCAGCCGTCAGATATGCGGAAACGCGCGGAAGCAGCCGTTTAAGTATATCTGCAAGTATTTCAACATCGCCCCGGATGAGAAGACCCTGGCGAGGTTCGAAGAAGTGCTGAATAATTTTTCGGCGGCGGAAGAGGGCAAGCTGCTGCTGAAAAACAAAAAGGACAGGATACTTTCACGCGTCAAGACGAAAATACCGGCAGTGATTCGAATCTTCATGGCAAAGGATTTGGAGAAGAACCTGGGCTTTGAAGAGATTGCGTTCAATGAACTGTACTATCCCCAGTTTACCTTTCGGTACGTTTCCTCCGGCGGAAACGCCGGCGCGCAGTTCACGACGACGATGGACATACCGATGCTGGAGCGGTTTGTAAAGTATCTTGACGAGAACATCAAGAGGAGAAAGAGCGCCGCCGGGCAGAGGGCGCTGATGACATCCAAGCTGCGAACCTACATCAAGGAGCGGGATCACTACACCTGCAGGCGCTGTGGCAATTCGACGCGAAGGGAGGCAAACCTCCTGTTGGAGATCGACCACATCATCCCCATCGCCAGAGGTGGTCTCACCGAGGAGAGCAATCTGCAGACGCTCTGCTGGAAGTGCAACCGCTCGAAGGGCGCGAAGGTCATGTGAGAGGGGCGCTCGGGAAGGGCGGAACGGTTCGCGGCGGCGCGGGCGGAAATCTTCCCGCAGCCCTTCCCTTCATTAAGTTTCTGCACCCCTCCCGTCGAAGCATTGACAAAGACTGTCGGTTTCCACTATAATATTCGTACAGGCGATGAAGGGAAATAAGATTTCGCGAATGCCTTCAGAGAGCCGGCGGGCGGTGCGAGCCGGTGGATGTCGCGAGATGGATAGCTCTTCCCGGAGCTGGCGCGCTGAAGGATGCCTCTGCTAGGCGCGCCCGCAGCGGCAGCGTTACGAGCCGGGGCCTTGTTGGAGGCCGCAGAGGGCGGGGCAGCGCAAGCGCCCGCCAAAGCAGGGTGGTACCGCGTGATTGCACGCCCCTGACACAGAATACGTGGGTCAGGGGCGTTTTTCTGTCCCCTCGAACCCGTCATACAGGGAGGAAGAATTGACAATGAAAGGCTATGAGAAGTACATTCCGTTCGTCCCGCAACCCATCGAGAACCGCACCTGGCCGGACAAGTCCATCACCAAGGCGCCCATCTGGTGCTCGGTGGACCTGCGCGACGGCAACCAGGCGCTGATCGACCCCATGAACATGGAGGAGAAGCTCGAGATGTTCCACATGATGGTGGATGAGATCGGCGTCAAGGAGGTCGAGATCGGCTTCCCGTCGGCGTCCGACACCGACTACGCCATCTGCCGCGAGCTGATCGAGGGCGGCCACATCCCGGACGACGTGACCATCCAGGTGCTGGTGCAGGCCCGCGAGCACCTGATCCGCAAGACCTTCGAGGCCATCCAGGGCGCGAAGCACGTGATCTTCCACTTCTATAACTCCACCTCCACGCTCCAGCGCCAGGTGGTGTTCCGCACGGACGTGGCGGGCGTCAAGAAGATCGCCACCGACGCCGCGGACCTGATCTATGAGATGGCCCAGCCGGTGCTGGCCTCCGGCATGGACCTGCGCTTCGAGTACTCGCCGGAGTCCTTCATGGGCACCGAGATGGACGCCGCCGTGGAAATCTGCGCGGCGGTGCTGGATCACCTGCACGCCGACGCCGAGCACCCGGTGATCCTGAACCTGCCCACTACCGTGGAGAACTGCATGCCTAACCGCTTCGCCGACGAGATCGAATACTTCATTCGCAAGCTGCCGGGCCGCGAGCGCGCCATCATCTCGCTGCACCCCCACAACGACCGCGGCTGCGGCGTGGCCACCGCCGAGATGGGCCTCGTCGCGGGCGCGGAGCGCGTGGAAGCCTGCCTGTTCGGCAACGGCGAGCGCACCGGCAACGTGGACATGATCACGCTGGCGCTCAACATGTACAGCCAGGGCGTCGATCCCGAGCTGGACTTCAGCCGCATGGACCGGGTCATCGACATGTACCAGCGCTGCACCAAGATGCGCGTGCCGGAACGCCAGCCCTACGCGGGCGACCTGGTGTTCACCGCCTTTTCCGGCAGCCACCAGGATGCCATCAATAAGGGCTTCAACTACATGGAGGAGACCGGCACGGATAAGTGGATGGTGCCCTATCTGCCCATCAACCCCGCCGACCTGGGCCGCAACTACGAGCCGGTGCGCATCAATAGCCAGTCCGGCAAGGGCGGCGCGGCGTTCATCATGAACCATAAGTTCGGCTTCGACATGCCCAAGGCCATGCACCCGGAGTTCGGCGCCATCGTGCAGCACGAGTCCGACGCCCGCGGCGTGGAGCTCAAGCCCGACGTGATCTACGGCCTGTTCGAGAAGGAGTACCTGCACGTGGATGGCCCGTACCGCCTGATCAGCAACAAGCTGAACGCGGACGTGGTGGACGGCGTGGCGCACTCCCACTTCTATGGCAAGCTCCAGCATAAGGACACGATCTTCGAGGTCACCGGCGACGGCAACGGCCCGATCGACGCCTTCTTCAACGCGATCCACGGCGAGCGGATGGATAAGTACGACTTCATCGACTATAAGGAGCACGCCATCAGCACGGGCTCGGATTCCAAGGCGGTGGCGTACATCCAGCTGCGGGATAAGAAGGGCCGGGACATCTTCGGCGTGGGCATCGACCATAACATCTCGATGGCCTCGATCAAGGGCATACTGTGCGCGATCAACCGCGCCAAGGCGATCGAGCATCGGGACGAAGAAGCAGCCAACGCCTAAACGCAACAGCAGAAGGGAGAATCCAAGGAACCTCAGGTTCCTTGGCAGGAATTCTCAAGGGACAGCGTCCCTTG
>CANQGC010000142.1 GCA_947600345.1 uncultured Clostridia bacterium | reverse complement strand
GCGTCCCCCGTTCCCTCCTTGGATTCTCCCCTCCCTCTCCTGACCAGGGCTGCGGCCCTGGACCCGGGGCTGGCGTTAGTACTTCTTGCGGAACCTTTGGTTATCGGGCCGACAATACCGGCCCTCTGTGGGGTTTGGTTTTTGGGTTACGGGGGTTACGGGGGCTACGGGGTTACGCCTCCGCTGCGCTTCGGCGGGGCTGCGCCCCGGACCCTGCTGGTTAGTTTGGGTGGGGTGGTGGGTTGCCTCGGCTTTGCCTCGGCGGGGCTGCGCCCTGGGACCTGCTGGATAGCTTAATGCTAGTGGCGGGGGCCCTTGCGCTTCTTTGTGGGAGCGCCTGGTTTGGTTTGCCGGGTTGCGCCGCGATCCTTGCTTTGCGTTCCGGTGGACTTGGGATTTGCTGGTGCCGGGCCCTTCTCAGCTTTCGCTTCCCGATTAGTGAGAGCTTGGTTTGAATCCGGCTTGTGCCGGGTTCGGCTTTTGCCTGGGCGGGATTTTGCCCTTGTTTGTTCTGATTTCGGATTTGGCTTTGGTTTCGGTTTTGTCGCGGAGCTGCGCGGGTTTGATTCTGGCGCGGACTCGTCGCGCTCCGGCCTGGGCGCAGGAGCGCTTGGTTCTGGCTTCGGGGCGGGTTGGATCGGGGGTGGTGCTGGGGCGGCGGGCTGGGGGGATTCCTCTCCCCGGCGCATGCGCTCGAGCTTTGCTCGGATGTCCGGCGGCAGGCGCTCGGCGACGGTGGTGCCTCGGGGGCCGGTGGTGCGGGTGGCGGGGCCGCGCAGGGCGCTGGCCATGTCCATCTCCATCAGGAGCTCCCGGGAGGACAGGCGGATCGCGCCGCGGCCGAAGGCAATGGTCTGCTCGATCAGGTCCGAGGTCGCCACGCGCAGCTCGATGCGGCGCATCTCCACGTCGTCGGAGAGTTCGTCGCAGAGGCGCTCGATGTACTGGTCGGCGGTCTCGCCCTTCTTGGTGAACACGATCTCAAGCGTTCCGCGCTTCTCCACGCTGCGCTGGGCCCGGTCCGACAGCCAGGCGTCGTACACCAGCACGATGCGCTGGCCGGACCAGCCCGCGTAGTCGTGCAGGCGGTCGGTGAGGGCGCGACGCGCGTCCTCCAGGCCCCGGCTCTCCCGCACGGGCTTGCGCACGTTGATGACGTTGTAGCCGTCCACGATCAGCACGCGGCCGCGCTCGGCTGTGTTGCCCCTCATCTCACCTGGCCCTCGCCCGCACGACCTCGTACATCAGTATCCCCGCCGCCACGGAGGCGTTGAGCGATTCGATGCGCCCGCGCATGGGCAGCGTCAGCGTCCGGTCGCACTTTTCCAGCGTCAGCCGCGACACGCCCTCGCCCTCGGAGCCGATCACCAGCGCCACGGGGCCGGTGAGGTCCGCCGTCAGCGCGTCCTCGCCGTCCATCGCGGTGCCGATGATCCAGACGCCGCGCTGCTTCAGTTCGTCGATCGTCCGGTTCAGGTTCTTGACCCGGGCGACCGGCAGGCAGTCCAGCGCGCCCGCCGCCGCCTTCGCCGCCGCCGGGCCCAGGCCCGCCGAGCGGCGCTCGGGCAGGATCGCGCCGTGGGCGCCCGCGCACTCCGCCGTGCGCAGGATCGCGCCCAGGTTGTGGGGATCGGTCACGCCGTCCAATAATATAAAGAAGGGATCCTCGCCGCGCTCCTGCGCCCGGGCGAAGAGATCGTCCACGCTCGCATAGTCCACCGCCGCCACGTAGGCCAGCAGGCCCTGGTGAGCGGGATAGATCTGATCCAGGCGGCTGCGGTCCACCTCCTGCACCACGGCCCCGGCCTCCCTCGCCATGCGCACGATGTCCCGCGCCGCGCCGGAGAGGTCGCCCCTGGCCACCAGCAGCTTCTCCACGCTGCGCCCGGACTTCAGCGCCTCGCGGATGGGGTTGCGACCCGCCAGCAGGTTTTCGTTCTCCTCGGGGGGAACGGAGGGCGCAGGGGCGGGCTCGCGGACCGCCACGGCGGGAGCGGACGCCGCACGGCTCCGTACGTCGCTGCCGAATTCGCGCCTGGAGGCCGCCTCCCGGCGCTCGTTGCCTCGATTGCCATAGGCGTTGCCGCGATAGGCGCCCGGGCGCGCCTCCTCGCCCTCCGCGCTCACCCTTTGGGCGGCCGGCACACCCCGGTAGATCGCGCCCGTCCTCGGGCCCGCGCCCCGGCTTCCGCCACCCTGGCGGGACGGCCCGCGCACATCGCTTCTGCCCCGGTTCGCGCTTCCGCGCTCGTCATTCCTCATTAGATTCCTCCGCGTACTCCTTCGGCAGCGTCTCGCGCATCAGCTCGTCGATGCGCTCCCTGCGGCCGGTCAGGTAGAGATAGCCGATCAGCGCCTCCAGCGACGTGGCCCGGTGGTACTCCGCCGGGTCGGCGTTGCGGGGCGGGTTCTGGTGGGCGTTGCGGGCGCGGCGGGCCACGGCGGCCTCCTCCTCGCTGAGCATGCCCTCGATGCGGGAAAACGCCTCCGCCTGGGCGTGGGCGCAGACCAGCGCCGCCGCGTCCCGGTGCATCTGCTGCACCCGGCCGCCCCGGTGCACCAGGTGGCGGCGAACGTAGAAGTCGTAGATCGTGTCCCCCAGAAACGCCAGCTCCAGCGAGCCGGGCAGCGCGTTGTGCGCAAAGCTGTGCTCCATCCGCCGTCCTCCGGTGCGGAAGGCGCGCGGCGCTCCCGCATGCCTCCCCAGAATATCTGGTTTCAGTATAGCAGAAGAAATGTTTCCAAACAAGCAAAGTCTGTCACAGTTTGTAAAACTTTCGGACATCCGCCGGCGCGCACCTGCATAAACGCCGCGGCGGCTGTGAATAATACCAGCCCGAAGCGCCCCTTCATCCACAATTTCCACATATTTATCCACAGATAACCGCCGTTCAAACCGCCGTTTTCCCGGTTTATCCACAGCTGCGCGCCGCGGCGCATAAAGTTATCCACAGACCATGGTTTTCTATGGGCGCAATTTTATCATAATTCAGTCGGTTTCGGTGCAAACCCTTCCCGGTATTGCCCTCTTTCCGTCACATTTCACGAGTTTTCAGCAGGAAGGGCGGCACCTCACCGCCCCATCTCGCCTCGCATATATTTCAACTATGTGTATAATTATTTCAAAATTGTTTCTTGAATATGAATTTAAATTATGCGTTACCTTTGGAAATCAGCCCTCGAACATGCGCAGCGCGGGCAGGGCGTTGAGATCCAGGCGGCCCAGCTCGCCCGCCATCAGCGAATAGAAGCCCGCCGCGCCGATCATCACGGCGTTGTCGGTGCACAGCCGCCTGGGCGGCATGAACACCTCCAGCCCCGCGCGCTTGCCCCGGCGCTCCAGCTCGCTGCGCAGCAACGAGTTCGCCGCCACGCCCCCGGCCACGGCCACGCGCTTCGCCCCCTCGTCCCGGGCGGCGGCGAGGGTCTTGTCCACCAGCAGATCGACCACGCTGCGCCGGAAGGACGCCGCGAAGTCCGCCGCGCGAATCTCCTGCCCCTGCTGGCGCAGGTTGTGGGCCTGGTTGATGACGGCGGTCTTGAGGCCGCTGAAGGAGAAGTCGTACCTCCCCTCGGTGTGGGGGCGGGGGAACTTGTAGGCGCGGTCGTCGCCCTCGTCCGCCAGCCTGTCCAGCAGCGGCCCGCCGGGGTACGGTATGTCCAGCACGCGCGCCACCTTGTCGAAGGCCTCGCCCGCGGCGTCGTCGGTGGTCTGGCCCAGCAGGCGGTAGCTGCCGTAGTGCTCCACGGATACGATGTGGCTGTGCCCGCCCGAGGCCACCAGGCAGATGAACGGCGGCTCCAGGTCCGGGTGCGCCACGTAGTTCGCGCTCACGTGGCCCTCGATGTGGTTCACCGGAATGATGGGCAGGTCCCTGGCGTAGGCCAGCGCCTTGCCCCAGCTCACGCCGGTGAGCAGCGCGCCCACCAGCCCCGGGCCGTGGGTGATCGCCACGGCGTCGATCCCATCCAGCGTCAGCCCCGCCTGCTCCAGCGCCAGATCCAGCAGCGGGTCGATGGCCTCCACGTGCATCCGCGAGGCGATCTCCGGCACCACGCCGCCGTAGAGGGCGTGGACGTCGATCTGGGACGCAATGGCGTTGGCGCGCTCGATGCGCCCGTCCTCGACCACGGCGATGGCCGTCTCGTCGCAGGAGCTCTCCACCGCCAGGATCACCGCGTGGCCGCGCGCGTGCAGCACCTCGGCCTTCTCGCGCATCCGCGCTTCGTAGTTCATTTCGCTCATTTGTTCCTCCGTAGCAGTGCGGGAGCGGCCCGGCAGATCAGGTTCACCAGGGCGATGAAGCCCAGCTCCGACAGCGCAATGCGCAGCGCCATATTCATGAACATGGACTGGGGGCAGATGCGAATCAGCAGGTCGGTTCTGGGATCGAGCAGCCACAGGTCGTTGGTGAACAGCAGGTGGTGGAAGGCCGTGAACAGCGAATCGAAGTCGATCGCGCCCCAGAGCCCCAGCAGCAGAATCGCGCCGAGGAAGGCGAGCGCGCCGAAGAGCGCCCCCCGGGCGTAGTTCCGGCACCCGAAGCGAATCCCGGCCAGGAGCAGCAGCGCCGCGGCCAGCGCACCGCAGATCAGCAGCACCCGCCGCAGCAGCACGAAGAGATCGTAGCAGTCCGCCATGTGCGTCCGCTCCCGCTCGTTGAAGGGCGAGGCGTCCAGCGCCGAGGAATCCCCGGCGAGGTAGTCCGCCAGGCTTCCGTCCAGCGAGATCAATTCCTCCTCGGAGATCCCGGCCTCCGGCAGTATCCCCGCCTCCATCTGCAGGCGGTGGTACAGCCCCGCGTCCGTCCCGACCACGTGCACGATGGCCAGCAGCGCCGCGAAGTACAGCAGGAACATCCCGATCCCCAAGGCCCAAGCGCCCCCGCGCCGCATCTTCTCCATAAACCAACCCCCAAAATCAAGCCCCGAATCCGCACAGCGAATCGTGCCGCCTCCGGCGCGATTCGCCCCGATCAAAGCCGCCAAGCCTCATCCTAAAATCAATCTGACGGTTTTCTTGGGAGGGGGCGCGGGGGAGGGCTTTCTTTTTTCTAAAAGAAAGCCCTCCCCCGCACTCCGTCCTCCATCAAAGCATCTGCAAGTACGCCGTCACGAAGCCCTCGAGCTTGCCGTCCATGACGGCGTTGATGTCGCCCATCTCGTAGCCGGTGCGCAGGTCCTTGACCAGCGTGTAGGGCTGGAAGACGTAGGAGCGAATCTGGCTGCCCCACTCGATCTTCTTGAGCTCGCCCTTGATGTCGCTCATCTGCTCCTGGCGCTCCTGCTCGCGCTTCTCGGCCAGCTTGGCGCGCAGCCAGATGAAGCACATCTCCTTGTTCTGCACCTGGCTTCGCTCGTTCTGGCACTGCACCACGATGCCGGTGGGCAGATGCGTGATGCGCACGGCGGAGTCGGTGCGGTTGACGTGCTGGCCGCCCTTGCCGGAGGCGCGGTAGGTGTCGATGCGCAGATCCTCGGGCCGAATCTCAATCTGGGTGTTGTCGATGATGATCGGCGCCACATCCAGCGAGGCGAAGGACGTGTGCCGCCTCGCGTTGGCATCGAAGGGCGAGATGCGCACCAGGCGGTGCACGCCGCGCTCGGCCTTCATGTAGCCGTAGGCGTAGTCGCCCGATACCTCGAAGCTCACCGACTTGATGCCGGCCTCGTCGCCCTCCAGCAGGTCGAGCTCCTTGACCTGGAAGCCCATGCGCTCGCAGAAGCGGGTGTACATGCGGTAGAGCATCTGCGTCCAGTCCTGGGCCTCGGTGCCGCCTGCGCCGGCATGCAGCGTGAGGATGCAGTCGCAGTCGTCGTACTCGCCGGTGAGCAGCGTCTGCAGGCGCAGGTTCTCCAGATCCTCCTTCAGCGAGGCGAAGCCCTGCCGGATCTCCTCCACCATCGAGGCGTCGTCCTCCTCGTCGGCCAGCTCCATCATCAGCTCGATGTCATCGGCGCGGGAGATCAGGCCCTCGTAGTGCTTGATGCGGTTCTCGGTGGAGCGCGCCTTGGCTGAAACCTGGGTGGCGCGGTCGGTGTCGTCCCAGAAGCCCGGGCTGCCCATGTCCTCCTGGTACTCGACCAGCTGCTCGCGCAGGTGATCCACGTGCAGCGACTCCCCCGCCTCGTCGATCATGCTTCGCACGGCGTTCAGGTCCTGCTTGAATTGCTCCATCTCCAATATTGCCATGTATGAACTCACACCCCAAATCTATTATCGTCGTCAGCGCGCGCCACGATTATTCAGCCGTATTCACATTCCGGCCGCAGCAGTTCTTGTACTTCTTGCCGCTGCCGCAGGGGCAGGGATCGTTGCGGCCCACCTTGGCGGCGGCCTTCTTGGGAGCCCTCTTCTCCGGCTCGCCGGAGCCGTGGGTGGCGGCCACGGGCTGGGCCACCTGCTTGCGCTCCACGGGCTTGGCCACGACGGTGAAGTAGAGGCGGCGCACCGTGTCCTCCTGGATCAGGTGGCTCATCTCCTCGAACATGTCGAAGCCCTCGCGCTCGTACTCGATCAGCGGATTCTTCTGGCCGTAGGCGCGCAGGCCGATGCCGTCCCGCAGCTCCGTCATGGCGTCGATGTGGTCCATCCAGCGCTTATCCACCGAGCCCAGCAGCGCCACGCGCTCGAACTCGCGCATGTCCAGCTTGGCCTCGGCCCACATCTGCTCGCGGGCGGCGTAGATGCGGTCGGCGCGCTCGATCAGGCCCTTGACCAGCTCATCCTTCAGGTGCTCCTTCAGCCCCTCGTAGACCTTGACCGCGCCGCCTTTGTCCACGCACAGCCGGGACAGATACTCGTCCAGCCCGGCCACATCCCAGGTGTCCTTGTTGCCCTCGTCGCCCACGTGGCGGTCCACCGCCTCGCGGATCAGCGTGTCGCGCATGCCCATGACGCTGGCATGCATGTCCTCGCCCTCGAGCACCTGGCGGCGCTGGCCGTAGATGATCTCGCGTTGCTTGTTCATCACCTCGTCGTACTTGAGCACCTGCAGGCGGATGTCGTAGTTGCGGCTCTCCACGCGCTTCTGGGCGTTCTCAATCTGCTTGGACACCAGCGAAAACTCGATGGCTTCCTCCTCGCCGTTGCCCGCAAGCTTCTGCAGCATCGGCTGGAAGCGGTCGGAGCCGAACAGGCGCATCAGATCGTCCTCGAACGAGATGAAGAACTGGGACGAGCCGGGATCGCCCTGGCGGCCGGAGCGGCCGCGCAGCTGGTTGTCGATGCGCCGGGACTCGT
>CANQGC010000141.1 GCA_947600345.1 uncultured Clostridia bacterium | reverse complement strand
GATATGGATCTGGCGGTTATCGCGGTTCCTTTTGACAAGCTGGATATGAGCACGCCAACGGCGAGCAGGAGCCCAACGCGCCGGGCAGCAGCGTGATGAAGGACAAGGTGCTCTCGGGCACCGCCGGCGTCAAGACCCGCATTCCGGAGTACGTCACGAACCTGGAGGTCTCCTTCAAGCTGCGCGATGTGCTCGAATCGCTGGGCGCCACCGTGTACATGACCCGCGAGACCAACGACGTGGACATCTCCAACATGGAGCGCGCGCTGCTGTTCAATGACTGGGGAGTCGATCTGGCCCTGCGCATCCACTGCAACGGCTCGAGCAACAGGAGCGTCCACGGCGCGGGCACCTACGCCCGCAGCAAGGGCGACAAGCAGGCCGAGAGCGAGTACGCGGCCCGCGTGGTGCTGGACGCGCTGTGCGAAGCCACCGGCGCTCGCAAGGACGGCGTGTTCCTGCGGGACAACTACACCGGCCAGAACTGGGCCACCGTTCCCTGCATCATGGTGGAGATGGGCTACATGTCCAACGCCGAGGAGGACGTCAAGCTCAACGATCCGGCCTACCAGCAGCTGCTGGCCGAGGGCATGGCGGAGGGCATCTGCCGCTACATCGAGACCGTGGGCACGGCCGTCGATCCCAACGCTCTGAAGCAGGGCAGCCGCGGCGAGACCGTGGTGCAGCTGCAGCAGAAGCTGATCGATCTGGGCTTCCTGAACGACGTGGCCGACGGCTCCTACGGACCGAAGACCGCGGCGGCGGTGAGCGCCTTCCAGGCGGCCAACGGCCTGAACCCCACCGGCATTGCCGACACCCAGACCCAGCAGCTGCTGTTCGGCAGCGCGGTGGCGGGCGCGGAGGCCGCGGCGGAGTAAGCGAAGCCTCGCGCAATGTTATTTTTCCGCTATTCCCCCGGAATGCGATCCGGTTTGGATTGACATTCCGGGGGAATTCGTGTTATAATCGTTTGGTAAGCCGCTCGGAGTCGGCTTCAAACGCATGTCCGATCGTGCCCGATCAGGGATGGAGGATCAATGCGGCCGGATTCCGGCGAGTTCTGGAAAGAGGAGGTGCAAACGCGTGTACGCAGTCATTCAGACCGGTGGCAAGCAGTACCGTGTTCAGCAGGGCGACGTGATCTACGTTGAGAAGATCGACGCGCAGGCGGACGAGACGGTTACTTTTGACAAGGTTCTGCTCGTGGGCGAGGGCGAGGCCGTGAAGGTCGGCACTCCCGCCGTCGATGGCGCGAAGGTCGAGGGCAAGGTTCTGGGCCAGGTGAAGGGCCAGAAGATCGTCGTCTATAAGTACAAGGCCAAGAAGAACGAGCGCAAGAAGCAGGGCCATCGTCAGCCCTACACCAAGGTTGAGATCACCGCAGTCGTCGGCTGATGAAGACCTGGGGAACGACCGTGACCTTTCGGAAGCGGTCAGACGGCGCTCTCACCGGCTACGAGGTGAGCGGACATGCGGGCTACGCCGAGGCGGGCGCGGACATCGTCTGCGCGGCCATATCGGCGCTGACCCAGGCGACGCTGAACGGATTGAGAAACATCCTGAAGGTGCCGGTCATGTTCGATCAAGACGACGAGGGAGCGTTCCTGGAAGCAAATCTAACCCCGGAGGCCACCGAAGACCAGGTCGAGCGGGCGCAGCTGCTGCTGCAGACGCTGCTGGAAGGGCTCCGGGCGATCCAGAGGGAGTACCCTCGCAATCTTCGGATCATCTTGAGGGAACGGAGGTAAGCCAAAATGTTCAGAATGAATCTTCAGCTCTTCGCGCATAAGAAGGGAATGGGTTCGTCCCGCAACGGCCGCGACAGCCACGCGCAGCGCCTGGGCGTGAAGCGCGCGGACGGCCAGTTTGTGCTCGCGGGCAACATCCTGGTCCGCCAGCGCGGAACGAAGTTCCATCCCGGCCACAACGTCGGCATCGGCGATGACGATACGCTCTACGCGAAGATCGACGGCGTCGTGAAGTTCGAGCGCTACGATAAGAAGCGCAAGCAGGTCAGCATCTATCCCAAGCAGGAAGCCGCGGCCGAATAACTTTATAAACGAGCAAGGGAGCATCCATAGCGGTGCTCCTTTGTTGTAGTAGGCAGCGAAAGAAGGCGCGGCAGCAGAAGGGAGAATCCAAGGAACCTCAGGTTCCTTGGCAGAGATTCTTAAGGGACAGAGTCCCTTAAGCAGGTCTGGGCAGCGCCCAGGGCGGCAGTGCCGCCTTCCACCTGCTGCCGCGGAAGGAGCGACGGACTTCTGGCGGCATAAGGCCGACCGCCAGAAGTCCTGCGGTGCGTTTCTGATGAAACCTTCGTGCGAAGCGACGAAATCTGGCGCCATAGGTCCGAGCGCCAGATTTCTGCGAGTGATGTCGGGATGAAAGCGGCCGGCGGAATCAAACCGAAGCTCCGGCAAAGCGCACCAGCGCTCCATCGTAACCAATCCGCGGGCCGCCAGCGGCGCGGAGTTGAATTGGCAAGCCTCCCGGCTTGCCAATTCAAGGCAGCCGCCACTAACTCTCTCCCACGCCGCGCCTCCCCGCCAACGCTTCGCCTAATCGAGAGTTGCCAGGCAGGGCCCCCTGCTCTCCGCACCGGGCAGGCGCACACCATCAAACAAAAGAGCGGAGGTGAGCATATGTTCATCGGAAGCGAAGAGATCGATTTGAAGCTCGTGCTGATCGACAGCGCCCAGTGCTTCCACTGGACGGAGATGAGGGACGGAAGCTTCGCCGCCGTCGTGGGCGGCAGGCCGGTGCGCCTCTGGCGTGCGGCGGACGGCATCCACGCCGAGGGCGGCATGAGCGCCCCGGAGCTTCGCCGCTACCTGGATCTGGATCGGGACTACGCCGCCGTCGCCGAGGCGTACGCCCACATCCCGGCGGCGCGGCGCGCCATCGAGCTCTATCCGGGCATGCGCGTGCTGAACCAGCCCGCCTGGGAGGCGCTGGTGCAGTTCATACTCTCGGCCAACAACAACGTGCCGCGCATTCGCGGCCTGGTGGAGAACCTGAGCCGGGCGCTGGGGCCGGAGTTCGAGATCGGCGGTCAAGCGGTCTGCGGCATACCGTCCCCCGGACGCCTGCTGGACTGCGAGGAGGAGGAGCTGCGCGCCATGGGCACGGGCTATCGTGCCTCCTACCTGACCGGCAGCGCGCTGGCGGTGGCCGAGGGCTTTCCGCTGGACGAGCTGCGGGAGATGGACTACGAGGATGCCCACGAGCTGCTGACCACGCTGCCCGGCGTCGGGGACAAGGTTGCCGACTGCGTGCTGCTCTTCGGCTGCGAGCAGGCGTCGGCCTTCCCGGTGGACGTCTGGGTGGAGCGGCTGCTCAGGAGCTGGTTTGGCATCGAATGCGGCGGCAACCGGACGAGGATGATGCGCGAGGCCCGGGCGCGCCTGGGCGAGCATGCGGGGCTCTTGCAGCAGTTCCTCTTCCACGCCGCGCGGATGGGGGACATGGAGCTTTGAATCGGAGGGAATGAGCGATGTTTGAATTGAAGCAGGCCATCGGGTCGAGCTGGTACATCGAGAGCCCGGCGAAGATCGGGCTGGTGGCTTTGGAGGGAAACGAGGTCGCGCTGATCGACGCCGGCTCGGACAAGGACGCCGGGCGGCGCGTGCGCAAGGTTCTGGACGAGCGCGGCTGGACGCCCAGGGCGATCTACAACACCCACTCTCACGCCGACCACATCGGTGGCAACCGCTTCCTGCAGGACCGCTACGGCTGCCCGATCTACGCGCCGGGCCCGGAGTGCGCGTTCGCGAACCACGTAACCTTCGAGCCGTCCTTCCTCTACGGCGGGCGGCCGATGAAGGAGCTCCGGCACAAGTTCCTGATGGCCCAGGAGAGCCGGGTGCTGCCGCTGACGCAGGAGGTGCTGCCCGGCGGCATGGAGCTGATTCCGCTGCCCGGCCACAGCATGGACATGGTGGGCTTCCGCACGGTGGACGACGTGGTCTACCTGGCCGACTGCCTGTCCAGCGAGGAGACGCTGACGAAGTACGGCCTGGGCTACCTCTGGGACCCGGGCGTCTACATCGAGACCCTGGAGCGGGTGAAGGGCATGGAGGCGAAGCTGTTCGTGCCGTCCCACGCTGCGCCGGCGGAGGACATTGCCCCGCTTGCGCAGTTCAACATCGATAAGGTGAACGAGGCGGCGGAGCGGATACTCGATCTCTGCGCCGAGCCGAAGCCCTTCGAGCAATTGCTGGCCGAGCTCTTCCGCGCCTATGGCATGGCGATGAGCGTGCAGCAGTACGCACTGATCGGCAGCACGCTGCGGTCGTATTTGTCCTGGCTGCACGACGAGGGGAGGGTGGAGATGTTCGTGGAGGGGGAGATGCTGCTGTGGCGGCGGGCGTAGAGGAGGCCCGTGCGCTCACTGCTCATAGATTACGACCCCCGTTTCGCGCACCTCGCGGTCGAAGTCGGAGTTGGGAATCACGTCGGCTGTGTCGATGAGGTCGACCGGGCATTCGAGTGACTGGCACACGTCCTCGAGCAGCCCGAAGAAGGACAGCCCGCGCAGGCCGCTGTCCACCAGCAGGTCGACGTCGCTTCCCGCGCCTGCGGCCCCCTTTGCACAGGAGCCGAACAGGATCGCCTTGCGCACGCGGTTTCCGCGAAACACCGGAGCGAGCCGCTCGCGAAGCTGTTCGATCGTGTAGGTGCCCTGCATGAAATCCACCTCCTGAGGTTATTATATACGATTTTGCTTTTGGTTTCAAGAACAAGCGGAGCGCTGCGGTTTGCGGCGCTCTGCTTGTTGCTTCCGTGTGGAAATTGCGAACCTTGGTGGGCGGCGGCAGGCTTCGCCTGGGAGTTAGTGGCGGCTGTCTGGTTCGGGCAGCTTTTGCTGCCCGAACCTACCCCGCGCCGCAGCGGCCCGCGGTATGGAGACGATGGGGCGTGGGTGCGCTTGGCTCGAGCTTGAATCAACTACCGCGGGCCGCGCTGGGCTCCGCCCAGACCTGCTCAAGGGACTCTGTCCCTTGAGAATTCCTGCCAAGGAACCTGAGGTTCCTTGGATTCTCCCTTCTTGCTGCCGCGTGCTTCCGCTGCGTTACACCGCAATTCCGAACCTGCGCATCCAGGCGTCGATCTGGATCAGGTAGGCGATCATCTGCGGGCCGGCCATCAGTTGACCGAACCAGGGCCTTCCATAGTCTCCCGCGCTGATGAGCAGCCCATTGCGCAGCGCTTCCTCGTCCACAATCGCGCGCACCGGCGAGCGTGGGTCGTCCAGTATCGCCGTCAGCTTCTCCCGCACCAGCTGCTCGTACAGCGGGTTATGCGTCTTCGGGAACGGGCTCTTCGGCCGTGCGCGCACGTCGTCGGGCAGCAGTCCCTCCGCCGCGTCCCGCAGCAGCTGCTTGCGCACGCCGCCCCTGGCCTTCATCTCCCAGGGCACGTTCCAGATGTACTCCACCAAATGGTGGTCGCAGAAGGGCACGCGCACCTCCAGGCCCGACGCCATCGACGTTCGATCCTTCCGGTCGAGCAGCGTGACCATGAACCAGTTGAGGTTCAGCCAGCTCACCTCGCGCCTGCGCGCCTGCTCGCCCGTCTCGCCGTCCAGCTTCGGGCATTCGTTGAGCGATTCCTCGTACCTGGCCTGCACGTAGTCCTCCACCCGCAATTCGTCCCAGAGCGCCTTGTTGAGCGCTGCCCTGCGCACGCTCAGGTCCGGGCACCAGGGGAAGGTCGGGGCGTTGAGCATCTCCGGCCGCTCGAACCAGGGGTAGCCGCCGAACACCTCGTCCGCGCACTCGCCCGAGAGCGCGACCACGTGGCGCTTCGCCACCTCCCGGCAGTACCACCAGAGGCTGGCGTCCACGTCCGCCATGCCGGGCAGGTCCTTGGCGATCATCGAGCTCTCCAGCGCGTCCACCAGATCGGGGATCGGGCAGGTGAGGATGCGGTGGTTGGTGTCGAAGGTCGAGCGCACGCGCTCCACCCAGGGCCAGTCGGCGTCGGGCTGGAAGGAGGAGGGGCGGAAGAACTTCTGGTTGTCGGTGTAGTCGAAGGAGTAGGTCTCCAGCGGCGGCCGACCGTTGGCCCGGTAGTGGAGCGCCGCGGCGGCGGTGATGACGCTGGAATCCAAGCCGCCGGACAGGAAGGTGCACAGCGGCACGTCGCTGGCGAGCTGGCGCTCGATGGCGCCGCGCAGCAGCTCGCGGGTCGTGGCGACGGTGGTGGGGTAGTCGTCGGTGTGCGGCAGGCTGACGAGATGCCAGTAGCTGTGGGTTTCGCAGCCCTCGGGCGCGACGGTCATGTACCGCGCCGGGCGGAGCTCCTGCACGCCCGCGAACACGCCCACGCCGGAGGTGCGGGCCGGGCCGATGCCCAGCACCTCGCGCCAGCCGTCCGCGTCGATCCTCGGCGTCAGTTCGGGGTAGGCGAACAGCGCCTTGAGCTCCGACGCGAACACCAGCGCGCCGTCCGGGGCCGTGGCGTAGAACAGCGGCTTGACGCCGAAGCGGTCCCGGCAGAGCACGAATTGGCCCCGCTCGCCGTCCCAGACGCAGAAGGCGTAGATGCCCTCCAGCTTGGCGAAGCTCTCCTCGCGCCACTGCATGTAGGCGGCGAGCACGACCTCGGTGTCGCAGCTCGTCTCGAAGGCGTGGCCGAGGGATTGCAGCTCCCGCCGCAGCGCGGGGGCGTTGTAGACCTCGCCGTTGTAGACGATGGCGAAGAGCCGCCCATCCCGCTGCTTGAACATGGGCTGCTTGCCCCGGGCTGGGTCCATCACGGCCAGCCTCCGGTGGGCCAGGCAGCCGGCCTGCCCCGCCCAGCAGCCCGAATCGTTCGGGCCGCGATGGGTCAGTATTTCGGCCATGTCCCGGGCGATGATGGCGCGCTCGGGCGTGGAGTTGTCCCGGTCAAAGGCGATGAAGCCTGCGATTCCGCACATTTGCGTCAGCCTCCCAATTTGGATTCCTGCCAGTGTATGCGAACGGAAGTTGCAATATGCGCAATTCTTGCGCGCGGGACTTGCGTTTGTGGGAAATTGCCATTATACTAAAGTAAGGATAGGGAGGTGGCGCGAAGGATGCCGGAGCAGATGAACATGTTCGAGGGCGAGGTGGAGCAGCCGCTGGCGGCGCGGCTGCGGCCGCGCGACCTCTCCGAGTACGCGGGCCAGGCGCACCTGGTCGGGCCGGGCATGGTGCTGCGGCGGCTGATCGAGGAGGACAGGATCTCCTCGATGATCTTCTGGGGGCCGCCGGGCGTGGGCAAGACCACGCTGGCGCGGATCATCGCCAACGCCACGAAGGCGGCGTTCATCGACTTCTCCG
>CANQGC010000140.1 GCA_947600345.1 uncultured Clostridia bacterium | reverse complement strand
AGGTGCTCATGATCATGCCGCCGTAGCGCTCCGTGTTGAGCACCACATAGCTGCCCTGGGCCTCGATCTCGTGCAGCTCCTTCACGCGGAAGGCCGGGGAATCGCTGTGGCTGGCCACCGCCTGGATGGGCGCGAAGCCCAGCGGCGGCACGGTGAAGGCGATCACGCTGGATTGGTTGCGCGTGACGAAGTACCTGCCGCCGGGCCGCAGCGCCCAGCGCGCGCCCTCGCGCAGCCCGGTGAAGCCCGCGCCCTGAAGCTCCTCCACGATGGCCTCCACCGCGTGGAAGGCGCTGGCGCTCCTGCGCAAAAAGGCGGTCAGGCCGTCGATCTCAAAGCCCATCTTCCAGAACCTCCCTCCGGTCTTACCTCCATTATAAGCCCTGCGGCTCCGCTTTTCAAGGGCGAATGCGCAAGTTTCGGTTGACAGGTCGGAAACGTTTTCCTATAATAATAGAAGGAATATTACGCTGTCACGGAGGGATGCGCTCATGAAGAAATCTCAGGAATTCGAACTCAGGAAGAAGTGCAACGACCTGGACGCCTACTGCGGCGTGCGGGATGTGATCCTCAACGATGGCCCGGACCGGGGCGTGCGCGCCTTCGAGCTCAGGAACGGCCGCAACCTGGAGCTCACGATGCTGGCGGACCGCGGCCTGGATGTGGCGAGCCTGCGCTACAGGGGCATCAACGTCGGGCTCAACAACAAGGTGGGCCTGCGCTCGCCTTACCTCTACGTGGAGGACGGGGGCTCGGGCTTCCTCAAGCAGTTCCACGGCGGAATGATGTCCACCTGCGGCATCACCTACGCCGGCGCGGCGGGCGTGGACGAGGGCAAGCCCCTGGGCCTGCACGGCCCGCTGAACAACACCCCCGCCAGCCAGGCCAACGCCTGGGTGGACTACGAGGGCGACGAGCGCGTGCTGAAGGTGGGCGGACTGGTGCACGAGGCCGAGGTCTTCGGCACCGACATGGTGATGCGCCGAGACTTCACCGTGGAGAGCGAGCGCGACGTGCTGCGCATCCACGACACCGTGACCAACCAGAGCTTCGAGACCCAGCCGGTGATGCTGATCTACCACATCAACTTCGGCTATCCGATGCTGGACGCCGGGGCGAAGTGCTACTTCAGCGCCGGGGCCATCGCCGCGCGCACGGAGTTCGCCGAGCAGGGCATGGCCAACTACTTCGAGATGGAGGAGCCCGGCTGCGGTCGCGACGAGCAGTGCTACTATCACACCCAGTGGCCGGAGGACGGCGAGGCCTTCGCCATGCTGCACAACGAGAAGCTGGGCGTCGCCGCCATCGTGCGCTTCGACGCGAAGGTGCTGCCGCTGATGTGCCAGTGGAAGTGCATGCGCGCGAGCGAGTACGCGCTGGGCCTGGAGCCCACCACCAGCGGCGTGGTGAACCGCTCCGAGGCGCGGGCGCTGGGAAACCTCACCTACCTGGAGGCGGGGGAATCCCGGGAGTACAACATCTCCATCGAGCTGACGGACGATCCGGCGCGCATCGCCGGCTACCGCGCGCTGTCGCGCGAGGGCTGAGCCGTGGCCGCGCCCCTGCTGTTGGCCTACAACCTGGACGGCCAGAAGCGGCTGAAGCTGAGCTTCATCTGCGCGGAGCGGAAGATCTACCTGCGCAGCGTCGCGAAGGCGGACTATTCCCAGCCGCTGGCGGCGCTGGCGGGCCTTCGCCCGCGCACGGCGGACGCCTACGAGGGCGAGGGCTTCTCCGACGAGATGCTGGTGATGGCGAACTTCAATCCCCCGCAGTTCCACGGCCTGCTGGACGCCCTGCGCCGGAACCGGATTCAGGGCATCGCCCTCAAGGCGGTGCTGACGACCACCAACGCCGACTGGGACAGCGTAAAGCTGCGCGACGAGCTGATGCGCGAACACGAGGCGATGCACGGGAAGAAGTGAAGCGGGAGGAGGAAGAGCATGCGCGAGACGACACTTTGCTACATCGAGCGGAACGGCAGGTATCTGATGCTGCACCGCGTGCGCAAGGAGCGCGACCCGAACCACGACAAGTGGATCGGCGTGGGCGGCGGCATCGAGCCGGGCGAGACGGTGGAGCAGTGCCTGCTGCGCGAGGTGATGGAGGAGACGGGCCTGACGCTCACGCGCTACCGGGCCCGGGGCGTGATCGACTTCATCAACGATCTGTGCGACGACGAGCGGATGTTCCTCTACACCGCCGACGGCTTCACCGGCGAATTGCGCGACTGCGACGAGGGCATATTGGAGTGGATCGACATTCCTCGGGTGCCGGAGCTTTCACTGTGGGAGGGTGACCGGGTGTTCCTGCGGCTGCTGGCCCAGGGCGCGCCCCACTTCCGCCTGCGGCTGGAGTACCACGGCGACGCGCTGCTGCGCGCGATCCTCGACGGAAAGGAGCTTGCGATTTGAACTCCATACGCGACATCTTCAAGATTGGGCGGGGGCCGTCCAGCTCCCACACCATGGGGCCCGAGCGCGCCTGCCTGCTGTTCAAATCCGAACACCCCGGCGCCGCGCGCTTCGAGGCCGCGCTCTACGGCTCCCTCGCCCGCACCGGCGCGGGCCACGGCACCGACCGGGTGATCCGGGAGAGCTTCACGCCGCTGCCCTGCGCGGTTCGCGCCGATCTGGAGCGCGAGAATCTCCCCCACCCCAACACCTTGGACCTGACCGCCTACGGCGAAGATGGCGCCGTCCTCGGGAGCATGCGCGCGCTGTCCGTGGGCGGCGGCGACATCCGCGTCATCGGCCGGGAGCCCGCCCCCGAGGCGCGCAAGGTCTATCCCCACGCCCACTTCGCCGACATCGCGGCGCACTGCAAGTCGAAGGGCATCCGCCTGAGCGACTACGTGGCCGAATGCGAGGGCCCGGAGATCTGGGACTTTCTTGGGCGGGTGTGGCGCCAGATGCGCGAGACCATCGAGGAGGGCCTGTCCCGCAGCGGAATCCTGCCCGGCGGGCTCAGGGTCGAGCGCAAGGCGAAGCTGCTCTACGCGCAGGACGTGCCCGGCGAGCGCCCCGAGACCCGGGAGGACCGCGTCGTCTGCGCCTACGCCTACGCCGTCAGCGAGCAGAACGCCGACAGCGGCACGGTGGTCACCGCGCCCACCTGCGGCTCCTGCGGCGTGCTGCCCGCGGTGCTGCGCTACATGCAGGAGCGGGAGGGCAAGTCCGAGCAGGACGTGCTGCGCGCGCTGGCCGTGGCCGGGCTGATGGGCAACCTGGTGAAGCGCAACGCATCCATCAGCGGCGCGGAGTGCGGCTGCCAGGCGGAGATCGGCACGGCCTGCTCGATGGCCGCGGCGGCGCTGGCGGAGCTCGACGGCATGGAGATCGACCAGATCGAGTACGCCGCCGAGGTGGCGCTGGAGCACCACCTGGGCCTGACCTGCGACCCCATCGCCGGGCTGGTGCAGATTCCCTGCATCGAGCGCAACGCCGTGGCCGCGATGCGTGCCATCAACGCCGTGCGCATCTCCACCTTCCTGACCGCCAGCCGCAAGATCAGCTTCGACCTGGTGGTGGAGACCATGTACGAGACGGGCCGCGACCTGAACCGCATCTACCGCGAGACCGCCGAGGGCGGCCTGGCGAAGCTCTACAAATAGGAGGGATACCCCATGCGCTGCAGCTGCCACGAGTGCGGCACGTACATGAATCAGTCCGAGGGATTGGAACTGGGCTGCGTCTGCCCGGAGTGCGGCTACCGCTGCAAGGCCTGCCTGGGCACGGACAGCGTGGTCAGCCGCGACAAGCTCAAAGCCCTGGCCAGCGACCCCGCCTTCCTGAACGAAATCTTCGGCGAGCCGGAGATCCCGGTCCGCCCGGGCAGGAGCGAGATCGACGAGTACCTGGATTGATCCCGGCGCTCCGAGCCGCCGAACCCGCCCTCGGGCGCAAAGAGCCCCCGCCGGTGCTTGCACCGTGCGGGGGCTCTGCTTCTCGCGGCGGCTATGCCGCCTCTCCGGTACTGCCGGCATCGCCGGCATCGCCGGTATCGTCGCCGCTGACGTTGCTGTGCTTGACCAGCTCGCCGCTCGCCTCGTCGATGGTGTAGTCGGTATCCAGGCGGAAGGCCAGGTTCTTGACCTGCATGTAGCCGATCTTGTCGCCGAACTTGATGTGCGCCCAGCCCGCGGCCTCGTCGAACTTATCCACCCAGACCTCGCGGCCGCCACCCAGCGAGCCGATGACCTTGGAATCCGAGTTGGCCTTCTCGAAGATGTACACGGTGCCGCCCTTCTTGTTGGGCTGAACGACCGCGCGGTAGATCTTCTCCTCCTCCTCCTCCTGGTTGAGGGCGCCGCTGCTGTCCTCGACCTCGCTGGCCGTTCCCTCGGAGAAGTTCAGGTACTGGTTCATCAGGAAGCCGATCTGATCGTCGTAGCCCACGCGGGTCCACTCCTCGGTCTTGGCCAGCACGCGCAGCTTGGTGCCGTTGGGAATCATCGCCAGCACGTCGGCCTCGGCGCTCGCCTCGGAGCGCATGTTGAGCTTCTTGGCGTCGTCGCCGGTGTTGACCGTCGCGTACTCCACCGGATCGTCCAGATAGGCCAGCGCCTTGGAGGCGGCATAGTTCTTCTTGAACTCCGCCTTCTCGCTGGAGGCGGTGCCGGACATCATCTGCTCCAGCGTGGTGCCCAGCGTGATGGTCTGCCCGTTGCCGCTGTACTGGTAGAGGTAGTTCTCCCTGGGCGAGATCTCCAGGTACTTGGTGCGCATGTAGCCCTTCCGGTTCTTGACGATGACCTGCGCCCAGTCGTTCTGGGTGGCCAGCACCAGCACGCTGTCGCCGTAGGAGAGCTTCGTCACGGCGGAGCTTTCGGTGTTGGGCTTCGAGCGCACCACGATCTTCGACTTCTTGAAGATCATCTTGGCGTAGTTGATCTCCTCGGTCACCTGCTCGGCGGTGAAGTCCTCGCCCAGCGCCTCCTCCATGCGGCCGAGCTCATAGTACGTCAGATGCTGAATCTCCGGGGTGGCGACGCCGTCCTGGTCGTAGCCGCACACGCGCTGGAGCTCCTTGACCGCCGCGACCACGTCCGCGTCGTACACGCTGTCCAGCTCGCCCGCGTAGAAGCCCAGCTGCTTGAGCGCCTCCTGCAGCTTCTTGACCACCGGGCCGCTGACGCCCTCCTTGAGCGTGATGTTGCCGGTGGAGATGGGCGCCTCGTCGGAGAAGATGACCTCCTTGAGCTCCGTCGTGGTGATGCCGGTCTGGGCGATGCCCAGATCCTGCTGCAGGTTCTTGACCGCGGCGATGGTGTCGGTCGCGTAGCGGCCGTCCACCGCTTCCCCGTAGTAGCCCAAATCGTGCAGGCGCATCTGCAGCTCCTCGACATCGGGGCCGGACGCGCCGCTGCTCAGCGCATCCTTGGAGATGCCCAGGAACTCCTGATAGGTGATGCCGTCATCCTCGCGGAAGGAGGATATGTAGAGCAGGGAGCGCAGCTCCTCGTTCTTCTGGCCGCTGTTGAAGATGCGCACGCGGGTGCCCGCCAGGCAGTTCTCCGCGATGTACTTCGCATCCTCCACGCGCAGGCGGATGCAGCCGTGGGAAGCGGGCACGCCGAAGTCGTCCACCGACTGCTGGTTGATCGTGCTGTCGTCCTTCTTGTTGAAGAGGAAGGAATGGAAGAAGTAAGCGTAGTAGATCTTGGTCGCGTACTTGACCCAGGTGTACTGGTTGGGCATGTAGTACCACTCGGTGCGCTCGTCGTCGCGCTCCTTGGTGGGCATGTACCAGGTGCCCGTGGGCGTGCGCCCGTACAGTCCGCTGGAGCAGAGCATCTGCCGGGCGATGCTTCCGTCCTTGGTGTGGTACACGGTGATCATCTGATTCGTCAGATCCACGTCGACATAGTAGGGCATGTTGTAAGCCGCGTAGGCGGGGGTAAGGCCCATGCCGCACCAGACCACCACCAGCATCAACACGGCGCTGAACAGCTTTTTCAATCGCATACCATTCTACCTCTATCTTAAAACTCTATATATAGAAATTATAGCACAATCCGGCGTCCGGGGCAAGCCGAATCTGTGAATAAAGGGAAAACTTTGGCGCTTTGGGCGGCGGATGCGCGCTTTCTTAATGCCGCCGCGCTTGCGTGCGGGTTCGCGGCGTGCTATAATGCGCCAGAATTCCCCGAATCGAGATGATTGCGAATGAGCGCCGCGCGCAAGGGCGGCGGCGCGGCGAAGCTGGCCGCGCTGCGCGCCGCCTTCCCCTACACCATCCCCATCATGGCGGGCTTCCTCTTCCTGGGCATGACCTACGGCGTGACGATGGTGGCCTCCGGCTCCCCCTTCTGGGTGCCGATGCTGACCAGCGTCACCGTATTCGGCGGCTCGCTGGAGTTCGCGCTGGTGGGCTTTTTGCAGAGCCCGTTCAACCCCATCGCCACGCTGATCATGGCCATCATGATCCAGGCGCGCCACCTGTTCTACGGCCTGACGATGCTGGACCGCTACCGCGACCTGGGCACGAAGAAGCCCTACATGGTCTTCGGCCTGTGCGACGAGACCTTCTCCATCGTCTGCTCGGTGGACGCCCCCGGCGGCGTGAGCCAGGCGTGGTTCATGTTCTTCGTGACGCTGCTGGACCAGCTCTACTGGGTGACCGGCTGCACGCTGGGCGCGCTGGGGGGGATGTTGATCCACTTCAACACCCAGGGCCTGGATTTCGCGATGACGGCGCTGTTCGTGGTGATCTTCATCGGCCAGTGGCAGAAGGATAAGCAGCACATCAGCGCGCTGCTGGGGCTGGGGCTGTCGCTGCTGAGCCTGCTGATCTTCGGGCCGGAGAACTTCCTGATCCCGGCGATGATCGCGATCCTGGCGGCGCTGGCGATCCTGCGCAAGCCGATCGAGGCGAAGGGAGGCGAGGCGGCGTGACGATTCCCCAGATACTGATCACCATCGGCATGTGCGTGCTGGGCACGCAGCTGATGCGGTGGCTGCCGTTCCTGGTATTTCCGGCGGGCAGGGAGACGCCCAAGTTCGTGCGCTACCTGGGCCACGCGCTGCCTGCGGCGGTGTTTGGATTGCTGCTGGTGTACTGCCTGCGCAACACGAGCGTGCTGACCGGCAGCCACGGCCTGCCGGAGCTGATCGCGATCGTCACGGTGGCGGGGCTGCATTTGTGGAAGAAGCAAATGCTGCTCTCCATCGGCGTCGGCACGGTGCTCTACATGGTGCTGGTGCAATTCGTGTTCGCGTAGACGAAGCACCGAAAGCCCGCGGCAGCAGAAGGGAGAATCCAAGGAACCTCAGGTCCTTGAAGGTTGGAAACCTGAAAGGTTTCCAAGTCTGCCCTTCGGGCAGACCGCGACGGTTCAAATCGAAGATTTGAAGCGCCGCGCCGCCGGAATTCTT
>CANQGC010000139.1 GCA_947600345.1 uncultured Clostridia bacterium | reverse complement strand
AGCGCCTTGAACCACATCTTGGCGTGCTCCTTCTCGTTGTCGGCGGTCTTGAGGAAGATCGCGCTGATCTGCTCGTAGCCCTCCTTCTTCGCGACGCTGGCGAAGTAGGTGTACTTGTTGCGCGCCTGGCTCTCGCCGGCGAACGCTGCCATCAAATTCTTCTCAGTCTTGCTGCCCTTCAATTCCATTCTATACACCTCCTACAGGATATATAACCGCGTCATGCCGATTTGTAACGCTGACTATCATTATAAAAACAAAATTTGATTTTGTCAATCGAGGGGAGTATAATGGTGGGCGCAAGGGAGGGACGATGGTATGCTTGCCGACTGCCACATGCACATGATCCTGGACGGCGTGTACTACCGCGCCGCCATCGACCACCAGAGGGAGGAGCCCGACGAGGCGCTGATTCGCTCGCGCCTGGCCGCCTACCGGGGCGCGGGAATCGCCTTCCTGCGCGACGGCGGCGACGCCTGGGGCGTGGGCGCGTATGCCGCGAAGCTCGCGCCGGAGTACGGCATCGACTACCGCACGCCGGTCTTTCCCATCCACCATCGCGGCCGCTACGGCGGCTTCATCGGGCGGGGGTACGATACTTTGGCTGAGTACGCCGCGCTGGTGGCCGAGGCGAAGGCTGCGGGCGCGAACTTCATCAAGATCATGATCTCCGGGCTGATGGACTTCGACCGCTTCGGCGTGATCACCAGTTCGCCGCTGCCGCCGGAGGAGATCGCGGAGCTGATCCGCATCGCCCACGGCGAAGGCTTCCATGTGATGGCCCACGCCAACGGCGCGGAGACGGTGCGCGCCGCCGCCGAGGCGGGCGTGGATTCCGTGGAGCACGGGGCCTACCTGGACGAAGAAGCGCTGGCCGCGATGGCCGAGAACGGCGCGATCTGGACGCCGACGATCTCCACCGTGGGCAACCTGATCGGCGAGGGCCGCTATCCGGACGCAGTGCTGAAGCCGCTGTTCGAGCTTCAGGCGGAGAACATCCGCCGCTTTTCCGCGATGGGCGGAACCGTCGCCCCCGGCAGCGACGCCGGAGCCTACGCGGTGCCCCACGTGCAGGGGGCGCTGGACGAGTACCGGTACCTGGCGGAGATTCTGGGCGAGGGCGCGGAGGCGAAGCTCGCGGCGGGCGTCGCGGAGATCGCCCGCAGATTTTGAGAAGGGGAGCTGATTTCGCTTGCGATGCCTGCTGGCGTCGATGGACGGCATGAGCAGCGCGGCCTTCCGCAGCCTGTGCTTCGAGTACGGCGCGGACGGCGCGACTACGGAGATGATCGGCGCGGCCGGCGTGGCCCGGTCGAAGGGCAGGCGCGCGCCGGTGATGGAGGCGCTGCTGCTTCGGCGCCCGGAGGAGGGCGAGCTCGCCGTCCAGCTGCTGGGCAACGACCCGGCCATCATGGCAAAAGCGGCCGCGCGCCTGGAGGCGCTGGGCCGCTTCGACCGGATCGAAATCAACATGGGCTGCCCGGCCCGGGTGGCCATCCGCAGCGGCAACGGCGCGGCGCTGCTGCGCGATCCGGAGCGTTGCGGGGAGATCCTGCGGGCCGTTTGCGGCGCGGTAGAGCTGCCCGTGCGGCTCAAGCTGCGCCTGGGCTGGGACGCGGAGCACATCACCGCCCCCGAAATCGCCCGCATGGCCGAGGACGCCGGGGTGGGGGAGATCATCCTCCACGGCCGGACGAAGGCGCAGATGTACGCCGGGCCGGTGGACGTCGAGGCCATGCGCCGGGTGCGGGCGGCGGTGTCGATTCCCCTCTACGCCAACGGCGCGGTGGTTCGGCCGGGGGACGCGGCGGAGTTTGCCCGGAGCGTGGGCGTGCGGGGCGTGTGCATCGGCCGGGCGGCGCTGAAGTCGCCCTGGATCTTCGACGACATCCGGGCCTTAGAGCGCGGCGAGCCGTCCCGGGAGCGCGGCGCCGCCGAGCGCGTGGAGGTGCTGCTGCGCTTCGCCGCACGCCTCTGCGAACAGAAGCCGGAGCGCTACGCCGTGGCGGAGATGCGCAAGTACAGCCTTTGGTTCCTGGAGGGCCTGACCGGCGCGGACGCGCTGTTCGAGCGCGTCAAGCGCGCGGAGACGCTCGATGAGTACCGCGCGCTGCACGAGGGCTTCCTGGACGGCCTGGTCCGCGCGAACGACACCCGCGTCCATCCGGAGATGATTCGTTCAAACCCGCTGGACACGCGCCCGCCCCGCCCCGGCGAGGCCGCGGGCTAGTCCTCGTCCGAATCCAAATCCTGATCCAGGTCCCGATCCCGGGAGTCGCCCTCCGGCGCATTCGCCGTACCGGTAGCCTCCGAAGCCTTTTCCTGCGCGCCCTTCTGGGGCTTCTTGTGCCGGAACTCCGTGGTGGCGAAGAGGTCGGGCACGGAGTCGGCGTACTTCTCCGGATCGTCGAAGGTGATCTTCTCCGAATTGAAGCGCGAACCGATCTTCCGCGTGAGCCAGAGCGCGACGTAGAGCAGCGCCATCACCAGCGCCAGCACGATCACATACTGCGCCACCGAGGGCAGATCCCCCAGCAGCGAACGCAAATCCAACATATCCTTCCTCCCATCCAAGAGCAGCTTGGTGTCGATATCTTTATTATACACAATCCACCGCGGGGAAGTCCAGCGGGCAGCGTAAATTCTGCGCCGGAGGCATCCGACGCGCGAGGGCCGGAAGCCGCATCGGCTTCCGGCCCCTCATGCGCCCCCGCGCGTCAGTACAGGTACTTGGTCATCACGTAGCCGACCTCGCCCGTCTCCACGACGCGCACCCGGCAGAACTCGTCGTTCACGATCTCCAGAAGCTCCATCTCGGCATCCACGCCCAGGCGGCGCAGCGCCTTGCCCGAGGTGGAGGGGCTCTCGCGCAGGGTCAGGAATTCGTTCACGCCCGCGCGGTAGATCTGGCCGATGACATAGCCCGAGGATTCCGTCGCGTACTCGCTCGGAACGGGGCGGTCGGAGAAGAGCTCCGCCAGCGTGGGCCAGAGATCCACGTTTGCGAGCCAGATGTCGCTGAATTCCTCCGGGGGCAGCGGGCAGGCCGCGTGGCCGTTCTCGATTGTCACCGAGGGGATGCCCCGCTCGAGCACGAAGTAGTCGCTGCAGCCCGCGGCGTCCTGGGCGCTGGTGACGGAGGAGGTCATCTTGTAGCCGGTCAGCGAGGACGCGGCCTCGGCCAGCGCGCGGTCCGCCTGAAACAGCGCGCCCTGGCAGCCGTAGTCCCAGTATACGCACCCGCCCGTGGAGTGGTAGGAGATCGTGCAGATCGGCGGATACTCCTCCGCCACGCGCAGGATCGCCTGCACCTCCGGCTCCGAAGCGGGGGCCTCGCCCTTGTAGCAGTCGGACGAGATGTGGCCCGTGCCCTTGTACTCCTGCCAGCCGGAGTCGAAGTTGCGGTTGAGGTCGACGCCTCGGCCGTTCGCCTTCCAGCGCTGCCAGTAGTCCTTGCCGCCGCCGTCCAGCTGGTGGCACTCCTCGATGACCGCGCGGAGCTCGGGGCTGCGGATCGCCTCCGGGCCGAGCTGGCTGATCGTCACGCCGTCCGGGTTGGTCATCGGCAGCACGTGGAAGCAGTAGTCCCCGAAGAGCTCCGAGTAGGCCACGTCGTGGAAGTCGGCGGTGTCGTAGTACTGCAGCGTGAACTCCAGCTGGCGCATCGCCACCAGCGTGTTCATGTGCTCCCTGGCGTGGATCGAAGCCTGGATCAGGATGTGCTTCTCCGCCTCGGGATCGCCCAGCATCGCCTCGTAGATCTCCCGGCCGTCGCAGCTGGTTCCCAGGCTGCGCACCTGCAGAAGCTCGGGATAGCGCTTTTGCAGCTCGAACAGATCCTGCTCCATATCCTCATAGGTGTAGATCGCGCCGTCCGTGGGGACGATGGGCGCGGCCAGCACCGGCGCGTCCTCCGGCGCCTGCCCGGCGTCGTCCCCGGCGTCATCTTCGCCGTCTTCGTCCCTGGCGTCGTCTTCGACTCCTTCCGGAGCGCTTTCTTCGGCAACGGCGGGCTCGTTCTCATCCTTCGCGCCCTCGGCGCAGGCCCCGGCCAGGCACCCGGCGAGCAGCATCACAACCAGAAGAATTGCCATCATGGCGCGCGGCAAGCTTGACTTTCGCATCGCAAATCCTCCATCGACGCCGCCAAGGAGCGGCGCTTTTGTTTTAGCTTCATTATAGACGCGTTTCCAGGATTTGTCAATGCAGGAAAAAACCGGCAGAAGCCCCACTATCCCCCAGAAGGGAGATTCCTAAGGACCTCAGGCTCTTTGGCAGGTCTGGATTGCCCGAGAAGAGTTTGGGCTTGGAAAGTCATGCTTTCCAAGCCCAAAGAGCAAACGAACCCTTCGCCCCCTCTCCACACAGCGGAACCAATTCCCCCGGCATTCACCCAGCAGGAAACCTTTTTTGCCGTGCCGCAAAAGCAAGGGCGGCGATCCCATCGCCGCCCCTCACTTATTCATCTCCATCCGCTGCGTCCTCCCAGTCAGAAAGTCTAGTGAGACGTCGTAGTAATCTGCCAGCTTGATCAGATGTTCCAGAGGTATGGTTTGAGCCCCGCGCTCGTAGCGAGAGTAAACCGTCTGCTGAATACCAAGAATTCGGGCCACTTCCACCTGCGTGAGGTCGGAGTCCTCGCGCATATCTCGAATCCGCTGAAAGTACAATTGCGTCTCATCTTCCGAGGTTTCGCTTCGCTTTTGCAGGCTTTGTGCAAGATAGCGCACGATGGCGACGTCGCCCTCATCCAGGTCGGTTACATCGATTGTGCTGCGTTGCTCCAAACCAAGCAGATGATCCGTGCTCACGTGAAATATTCTGGCAAAGCGAATGAGCATATCTGGTGACGGAGAGCGCTCCTGTTGCTCATAAAAGGAGATCACGGATTTCGTCACGCCCACGCGCGCCCCGAGCTGAGCCTGGGTCAGCCCCGCCTGTATGCGCATTTCCTTCAGCCGCTTTCCAAATTCCACTCAATCAACACCTCATTCCACATATTTACGAGTCATAAATATTAAATTGGTGAACTAAAAAACTAAATATGTTGACTTTTGGAGCTGTATTCAATATAATATTGACAGCAGTAGGTTTTCCATGCGGCTTTTGCCTGTGGGAGAATCAAAATGATGTGAACGATGGACCGGATGTAATCGGAGGGGGAATAGAAATGGATTTCAGGAATCATCCTTTTCGCAGTGTTTTGCGGGCGCTCGGCGCTCTGTTGGTGTTTTCCATTTGCGTGCTGTTTTTAGGCTCGGAGGCGGGGTGGACCTGGTTACCAAAGTATCTCTTTTCATTGCTGTTTGCGCTGATCTTTGCGTTCGTTTCTCCGAAATGGGGAGCAATCTCGGGCGTCATCTTCGTTGGGGCAGCGCTGTACCTTACGCCGTATCTTGAGGCTCAGGTGGCAAATAAGGGATTGAATTTCTATTCGCTCTTTGAGTTTTTCCTCTATGCCGGCGGCGCGTTGTTTTTGGTGATCGGCCTGCCCGCCATTCTCTTCTTTTCCTTTCGAAAGGATCGAAGAATCAGGGAAGAACGCAAGGCGCGCAATGCTGCGGCCGGGAAGGACTGTTGTCCATACTGCGGAAGCACGATGATATCGTACATCCAGCCGCACCTTGATCCCAAATTTGCGTATGATTCAGATGGGGATCAATACATCGAGAGCATGAGAAAGGTGGAAGGCTATTGGCAATGCTCTCATTGTAAGCATACTTGGGCGTAAACAAGCTCTGTCAATTCGACAGGCGCGCACAAAACTTTTCCAACGCGGCTGACAAAACCTTCCGTTTGGTGTATAATGTCAACAGACACTTATTCATCAAAGGAGGGTTTTTCTCATGTTGAAGGGCATTCCGAAGATCATTTCTCCCGAGCTGTTGAAGATTCTGTGCGAGATGGGGCACGGCGACGAGCTGACCATCGGCGACGGCAACTTCCCCGGCCACACCAATGCCAAGATCGAGATCCGCATGGACGGCCACGGCGTGCCGGAGATCCTGGAGGCGATTCTGAAGGTCATGCCGCTGGATACCTACGTCGATCATCCGGTCATGCTGATGGAGAAGGTGCCGGGCGACACCGTGGAGACGCCCATCTGGGATACCTACAAGGAGATCGTCGCCAAGTACGACAAGCGCGGCGCGGACTGCTTCACCGGCATCGAGCGCGGCGCGTTCTACGACCGCACCCGAGAGAAGTCCAGCGTGGTCATCATGTCCAGCGAATCGGCGCTCTACGCCAACGTGATCCTCAAGAAGGGCGTCATCACCGACGCGGAGTGAGCCCGAACAATTGCATTCTTGAATCAAAGGCTGACCGCTGGTTTTGCTAACCGGCGGTCAGTTCTTCGATGTAGGGCCGGATGCGCTCCGCCCAGGGGGCGTAGGCCTCGGAAAGCAGGTGCACGCCGTCGGGCGTGACATCGGGGTCGATGAAGCCGTCCCGCTCGTAGAGGTCGTAGAGCTCCACGAAGGGCAGCCCGCGCTCCCCAGCGAGTTCGCGCACCCCTTCGTTGAATTTGCGTATGGTCCCGTTGTCGCAGGCGAAGATGCGCTCGCATTGTTTCGACAGCGGCGTGCAGCCCTGGACGACGATCCTCGCGTCGGGCAGGGCCTCGCGCAGCGAATCCAGCAGCCGGGCGTACTGGTCGAGCACGGCATCCACGCTCGCGTCGCCCAGGCCGTTGACGCCGCCCTCGACAAACACGAGCTCGGGATTCACCGCCGCCACCGCCGGAACGCGCCGGAGCATGCCCTCGATGGTGTCGCGGCTCAGGCCCAGGTTGCAGATTTCCGTCCCGGGGAAGTAGGGCCGGAAGTCGCCGCGCTGGATCATGGAGTCGCCCAGGAAGGCCACGTCGGCGTCGTAGCTCGACTTCTCCAGCGTGTTCGCCCAGCCGCGCAGCGCGGAGGCCTCGCTGGGGAGGGGATTGCGCAGGTCGAGCTTCGACAGCAGCTTGCGGCCATAGTTGCCGTGCAGGAACAGCGCCAGCAGCGCCGCGAGCAGCAGTGCGCACAGCGCGGCCAGCAGCAGCGCCGGCGTATTTCGGCGTTTCATCGGAAGCATCCCCCGCAATCATCATTCCCTCCACCGCATTATATCCCATCCTCTCCCCCCTGTCAATGCCGGCGGGGCCGGCGGCCATCTGCTGCCGCGGAAGGGGCGACGGACTTGGGGCCCGTAGATTATGGGCCCCAAGTCCTGCGGTGCGTTTCTATAGGGGCGTTGGTTCGAGGCACGACCTCTGGCCCCATAGATCCGAGGGCCAGAGGTCTTCGTTTGGGGAACGAGGGCCCGGTTCGAACGCGGCAGCAGAAGGGAGAATCCAAGGAACCTCAGGTCCTTGAAGGTTGGAAACCCAAAGGGTTTCCAAGTTCG
>CANQGC010000138.1 GCA_947600345.1 uncultured Clostridia bacterium | reverse complement strand
CTGTGGCTCCCGCGCCGGCAAGAAGGACCAGCACTCCAGCGGCAAGGCGACCATCGCCACCGCGCTGTGCCGCGGCTGCCGCCGCTGCCAGAAGGAGTGCGCCAACGGCGGATTGGAGTTCGATGACGAGAAGAAGAAGATGCACGTCAACCCGGACAACTGCGTGGGCTGCGGCCGCTGCCTGGGGGCCTGCAACTTCGATGCCATCGACTTCGCCCAGAACAACGCGCCCGTCGACCTGAACCGCCGCATGGCCGAATACGCCAAGGCGGTGGTGGACGGCCGGCCCCAGTTCCACATCTCGCTGGTGATGGACATCTCCCCCAACTGCGACTGCCACGGAGAGAACGACGCGCCGATCCTGCCAGACATCGGCATGTTCGCCTCCTTCGACCCGGTGGCGCTGGACCAGGCCTGCGCCGACGCCTGCTGCAAGGCGGAGCCGATGCCCAACAGCCAGCTGGGCGACAACATCCGCCGCAAGGGCTTTAAGGACCTGGGCGACCCCTTCCGCAACAGCAACCCGAACGTCGAATGGAAGAGCTGCCTGGAGCACGCCGAAAAGATCGGATTGGGCAGCAGGGAGTATGAAGTGGTTGTGGTGAAGTAAAGCCGGAACGAACAGCCGCCGCTCCGCGAATGCGGGGCGGCGGGTCTTTCTTTTATTAGGAATTCCTTTTTGCAGTCTTCCAGTGAGATCAATTGGAGCAGTTGATTACAATTTGTAAGCAACTTGTATGTCCTACTCCGGCTTTTTATCCGAATAATGCTGCAATATTTCGCTGGCCAACTCGTCCGCGGTCTTTTCACCGGAAATTATCGCCATACAATTTGCTTTTGTCTCTTCGGATACTTCAAATCCATCGATGCGCATATTCGCCACCACATTGCGAAGAATTCGCTCTGCACGCTGCATCTTATCCACTTTGCTCACCCGCAATCATTATACCACAGCATTGCGCCCTTGAACAGAGAAAACCGGCCCATTTTCGGGACGATTTAGCGATTTATGTCTGGCTTGCCAAGCGTCGGGGATTTCGCTTTTATCCCGACATGCGCCGCGTTGGATGGGGAACGCTTTTGCGAAAGGTTTCGGTTGCTCTTTTGGAATGGGAAGCCCTGCGGCTTCCCATTCCAAAACTCGCCTCGTGCGACCCGCGCATGGAGGCGGCGGAGCCTTGGTTCGCTTTGATGGGATGTGTTCTGTTCGCGGGCCGCTGGGGAACGCTGGGCTCCGCCCAGACCCGCCGGGCGCTGCCCGGACCTGCTTAAGGGACTCTGTCCCTTAAGAATCTCTGCCAAAGAACCTGAGGTTCTTTGGAATCTCCCTTCTGCTGCCGCGTTTTTGCCTGGCTCAGCTCTCGCCCAGGTACGCCTTTCTTACTCGGTCGTCCTCGGCGAGCTCGTGGGCGTCGCCGCTCATGGAGATCGTGCCGGTTTCGAGCACGTAGGCGCGGTGGGCGACGGAGAGCGCCATTCGAGCGTTCTGCTCCACCAGCAGGATCGTCACGCCGGAGTGGTTCAGCTCCTTCACGATGTCGAAGATCTGCTCGACCAGGATCGGTGCAAGGCCCATGCTGGGCTCGTCCAGCATCAGCAGCTTCGGCTTGCTCATCAGCGCGCGGCCCATGGCCAGCATCTGCTGCTCGCCGCCGGAGAGCGTGCCGGCGATCTGCTTGTAGCGCTCCTTCAGGCGGGGGAAGCGCTGATAGACGTCGGCCATGCTGCTCTCGATCTCGGAGTTCGGGCGGGAGTAGCCGCCCATCTCCAGGTTCTCCTGCACCGTCATCTGCAGGAAGATGCGCCGGCCCTCGGGGCAGAGCGCCATGCCGTGGGAGACCGTCTTGTGCGCCGGAACACCCACGATGTTCTTGCCCTCGAACTCGATCGTGCCCTGCTTGGGCTTGAGCAGCCCGGCCACGGTATTCAGCGTCGTGGACTTGCCCGCGCCGTTCGCGCCGATCAGCGTCACGACCTCGCCCTCGTTGACCTCGAAGGAAACGCCCTTGATGGCGTGAATGCTGCCGTAGTAGACGTGGAGGTTGTCGACCTTCAGCAAATTGCTCATGCGTCCGCCTCCTTCTGCTTTCCGAGGTAAGCCTCGATGACCACGGGGTTCTTCTGGATCTCCTCGGGCGTGCCCTTGGCGATCAGGCGGCCGTAGTTCAGCACGGCGATGCCCTCGCAGATGCCCATGACCAGCTTCATGTCGTGCTCGATCAGCAATACGGCGATCTGGAAGGTGTCGCGGATCTTGCGAATGTTCGCCATCAGCTCGGCGGTCTCCGAGGGGTTCATGCCCGCCGCCGGCTCGTCCAGCAGCAAAAGCTTCGGGCTGGTCGCTAGCGCACGGACGATCTCCAGCCTGCGCTGGGCGCCGTAGGGCAGCGAGCCCGCCACGTGGTCGGCCAGGTCCTGCATGTCGAATATGGACAGCAGCTCCAGCGCGCGCTCGTGCATGCGCTTCTCGTTTTTCCAGTAGCGGGGCAGGCGCAGTATGCCGGTGAGCGTGGAGTAGGGCATGTGGCCCTGCAGCCCGATCTTGACGTTCTCCTCCACGCTCAGCGAGGAGAACAGGCGGATGTTCTGGAAGGTTCGGGCGATGCCCGCGCGGTTGACCTGCACGGTGTTCATCGAGGAAGTCTCCTTGCCGTCGAAGAGTATCGTGCCGTGGGTGGGCTGATACACCTTCGTCAGCAGGTTGGTTATCGTGGTCTTGCCCGCGCCGTTGGGGCCGATCAGGCCCGCGATCTCGGTCTTGCCCACGGTGAGGTTGAAGTCGTCCACGGCCTTCAGGCCGCCGAACTCGATGCCCAGGCGGCGGCACTCCAGTATCGGCTCAGAGCCCACGTCGCGCTCGGGGATGATGCCCTGGCTGGGTACCGGAACCATTCTCGTCTTCTGCTGGGACATCTCACACCCCTCCTTCCGCGCGCTTGCCCCGGCCGAGCTTCTCGGCCATGCTGCCGCGCCAGCGCTTGAACTGCTCGTTGTTGGTCAGCAGCATGACCAGAATCAGCACCACCGCGTAGATCAGCATGCGATAGTTGCTGAAGGAGCGCAGCATCTCGGGCAGGATGTAGAGCACCGTAGCACCGATCACCGAGCCCCAGATGTTGCCCAAGCCGCCCAGCACCACGTACACCAGGATCAGGATCGAGGTATTGAAGTCGAAGCGGGAGGACACGAGGCTGCCGTAGTTCAGGCCGTAGAGCGCGCCCGCCGCGCCGGCCAGCGCCGCGCTAGTCACGAAGGCGATCAGCTTGTACTTGGTGATGTTCAGGCCCACGCTCTCGGCGGCGATGCGGTTGTCGCGAATCGCCATGATGGAGCGGCCCGTGGAGGAGCGAACCATGTTCAAGACCACGATCAGCGTAATCATGACCAGGATGTAGCCCGCCGGGAAGGACGCCATCTTCGTGACGCCCACCGCGCCCTGCGCGCCCTTGATGATGGCCTTGCCGCCCTCCTCCAGGTGCAGGTCGGTCACCGACTTGAGGCCGCTCACATTAAATATGATGTGCAGCCCGCGGCTGTCGTAGCCCACGATCAGGCAGTTGATCAGATCCTTGATGATCTGGCCGAAGGCCAGCGTCACGATGGCCAGGTAGTCGCCGCGCAGGCGAAGCACCGGCACGCCCACGATGATACCGGCGACGGCCGCGAAGAGCGCGCCCACGATCAGCGCGATGGCCAGGCGCACCGGCACGGACGGGATCACGTTGCTCAGGCTCATGCCCGCGACGACGCCCGAGAAGGCGCCCACGCTCATGAAGCCCGCGTGGCCCAGGCTCAGCTCGCCCGAGATGCCCACGACCAGGTTCAGGCTCACCGCCATCGCGATGAAGCAGCAGATCGGCACCAGCTGGCCGGACAGAGAGTTGGACAGATGCTTGCCCGACTGCAGGATGTACATCACGATGAACGCGATGGTTACGCCGATGTAGGTGGCGAAGTCCACCTTCGTCGTCTTCTTCAAACCCTTCATGCGCGCCACCTCACACTTTCTCCGGCGCGTACTTGCCCAGCAATCCGGTGGGCCGCACCAGCAGCACGATGATCAGCACCGCGAACACGATGGTGTTCGCCAGGTTCGTGGAGATGTACGCCTTGGCCATCGCCTCGATGATGCCCAGCAGCAGGCCGCCCAGGAAGGCGCCCGGTATGGAGCCGATGCCGCCGAACACGGCCGCGGTGAAGGCCTTGATGCCCGGCATGGAGCCGGTGGTGGGCTGCAGCGTGGGATAGGCCGAGCAGAGCAGCACGCCCGCGATGGCCGCCAGCGCCGAGCCGATGGCGAAGGTCATCGAGATCGTCCGGTTGACGTTGATGCCCATGATCTGGGCCGCGCCCTTGTCCTCGGAGCAGCAGCGCATGGCCTTGCCGAGCTTGGTCTTGTTGACGAAGAGCGTCAGCACCACCATAATGACGATGCACGCCGCCACGGTCACGATGGCTTCGCTGGACAGGCCCAGGCTCGTCATGCTCTCAGGCAGATCGAAGTGCACGACGGAGGCGAAGTTCTTCGGCGTGGCGCTCCAGATCAGCTGCGCGCCGTTCTGGAGGAAGTAGCTCACGCCGATGGCGGTGATCAATACGGCCAGCGAGCCCGCCTGGCGCAGCGGCCGGTAGGCCAGGCCCTCGATGATGACGCCCAGCGCCGTGCAGGCGATCATCGCCAGGGGAACCGCCACGATGGCGGGAAGATTCAGATAGCTCAGCGCGCAGTAGCAGACGTAGCCGCCCACCATGATGACGTCGCCGTGGGCGAAGTTCAGCATCTTGGCGATGCCGTAGACCATGGTATAGCCCAGCGCGATGATGGCATACACGCTGCCCAGGCTGATGCCGCTGATCAGATAGGAGAAGAATACCATGCGGAAACCCCTCGTTTCTTAAAGATACTTTCCTATGGCAGAGGTCCGGACGGCGGCCTTTCCCCCGTCCGCACGTCCGCCATAGAAATGGGTTTGGCTGCCGGGGACCTCCCCGGCAGCCTGTCAATCAACCTTGCGGTCAATTCCCCATTGAAAATCCCGCGCTCGATTACGGCAGAGCGTACACGCCGTCCTTGATGACGACGGCCATAGGCGCCTTGGAGACCTCGCCGGTGGCGGCCCAGGTCATGCCCTGGCCAGTCAGACCGTCGACGCTGATGGTGGGCATCACGCCAACGAGGGCCTCGCAGATGGTCGCGGCGTCCATATCGGGGGTGCAGCCCGCGGCCTCGATGGCGGCCTTCAGGATGTACACGGCGTCATAGCCGTCGGCGGCGAACTGGTTCGGGGTCTCGCCGTAGAGCTCGTTGTACTTGGTCACGAAGCTCACGGTCAGATCGTCGGTGGCGTCCGCGGAGAAGGGGGTCAGCAGCATGACGCCCTCGGCCAGGGAGGTATCGAAGCCCTCCACGGTCAGGATGCCGTCCATGCCGTCCACGCCGAAGAACGTCGGGGCGTAGCCGATGTCATTGGCCTGCTTCAGGATGACGGAAGCGGGGGTGTAGTACATGGGAAGGAACACCATGTCGGCGCCGGCGTCCTGCGCGGCCTTGACCTGCACGGAGAAGTCGGTCTGGGTGTCCTCGGTGAAGGTGCCCTCATAGACGATGCTCTGGCCATTGGCCTCGGCCTCGGAGACGAAGGTGTCGCGGATGCCCTGGGAATAGGCGTCGTCGTTCTTATAGATCACGGCGATCTGGGCATCGGGCATGTTGGCCTTCATGTAGTCCGCGGACGCGATGCCCTGGTTGGGATCGGTGAAGCAGACCTGATACATCATGTCCTTGTCGGCGATGACGTCGGTCGAGGACGCGGAGGGGGTCAGCATGAACACGCGATCGCTGTTCGCCTCGGCGGAGACGGCGATGCAGGGGGCGGTGGTGACGGTGCCAACGATGGCCTGCACGCCCCAGTCCTTCAGGGTATTGTAGGCGTTGAGCGCGGTCTCGGCCACGTGGGTGTCGTCCTCAGCGCGGAACTCGACCTGGACGCCATTGATGCCGCCCGCGGCGTTGATCTCGTCCACGGCGATCTGGGCGCCGTTCATGGCAGCCGTGCCATAGATGGCAGCGCCGCCGGTCATCGGGCCGATGCCGCCGATCTTGAAGGTCTCGCCCTCAGCGAAGCAAGCGGAGGCCATCACGAGGCACAGAGCCAGGGCGATGGTCAGAGAAACGATCTTCTTCATTTCATTGTCCTCCCATTTGATTTGGTTTGCAACAGTCTTCCACTGTTTCACTAAATATTACGGTTTTTTAGCTTCATTGTCAAGTTCAAAGGGCACTTGAAACCGTTAGGTGTGCGTTAAATCGTTAAGAAGAATCGAGTAAGTCAAAAATATTTCTATGAATCAAATTATTTCCAGTGTCCTGGCGGCCGCGTCTGGGCGGCGAAAGGCCCGGGAGGATGCCGGTTGCGCCGCCAAAAATTGTTCAAGTCGCATGAAAAACCGCCACCTCCGGGGCGGCGGTACGGCATCGGATGCAAGCGGACGGCGAACTTCCGCCAGATTTTTTTCGGAAACAGGGGGACGCGCCCTGCCTCTCTAGCGATAGAAGATCAGCGAAAACCAGGTGACGATGTTGCCCTCGGCGTAGAAGTCGATGCCCGTTTTCTCGGCCAGGTCCGTCACCACGATGCCGTGGCTCTCCACGCAGGGATACATCTTCTCCGGATGGCGGCAGGGCGCGTCCGGCCAGGCGCAGCGCGCGCAGTGGGCACAGGCCTCGGTGGAGAGCGTCATCGTCTCCAAGCCCTGGGCGCGCACGAGCTGCGTCACCTGCCGCGTGATCTCCTCGTGGGGCATGCGGGTGGCGAGCGTCTCGTCGATGTTGGCGATGTCCGAAACCTCGGTGATCGTGGCGATCAACAGCGCCGAATCGAACGCCAGGCAGCGCGCCCTGCACTCCTCCACGCTGCCCACCGCCGGCGGACAGGCCCAGGTTCGGTTGTACATCGGACACTCGTGCTCGCAGATCCAGCGGATGCGCTCCGAAAAGCAGAGGTCCCCCGTGTCGATGAATGCGTACTGATACAGCGGCAGCTCCGCGAGCTGACTCTCCAAAAGTTCCCGGTCCATGGCGGCCTCCCTGTCTGTGATGTGATTGATGCTACCATTATAGCACAAGCGCCGCCGCTTGTCACCCCGCGCGCAATCTCCGCCCGAGCACCGCCGCCGAGGCCACGCCCAGCGCCAGCGCCCAGGCCGCCGAGATCCCCAGCGGCCCGGCCATCGCGCCCCAGTCCCCCGCCAGCGCCGCGCGCCCGGCATCCACGGCGTTGGCAAAGGGCAGGCAGCGGGCGAAGCGCTCCGCTGCGCCGCCCAGCAGCGAAAGCTCGAACCACGCGCCCGACAGCCACGCCGTCAGGTTTGTCAGCGCCGCGCCGCAGACGCCGCCCACCTGGCGCTCGTCCAGCAGGCAGCCGAACAGCAGGCCCAGCTCGATCTGT
>CANQGC010000137.1 GCA_947600345.1 uncultured Clostridia bacterium | reverse complement strand
GGGGAGAATCCAAGGAGGGAACGGGGGACGCTTGACGTCCCCCATCTCTCCTTGGCCCCCCGGGAGGGGCCCCTGCCCGCAGGCAGCAGCAACGGCCCGCAGGGCCGTTGCTGATCGGAATCCCCAGTGGGGATTCCGAAGCCTACGCCGTGAGGCATCCACGTGCCCGACAGGGCACCCTTGCCTTGCCGCCGCGCCTGCAAGGCGCTCCCCAGAGGGAAATACAAAAGGGGGGCCTCCCCCTTTTCCAGGCGAAAGCCCCTATCCAAACCCTCCCGCACCGGGACGGGATCAATCCATCTTTAGCTGATGCTGGTCATCGCGCAGCCGCAGCGCGGGCAGAGCGAGGAGCCGGACAGGCAGGTCGTGCCGCAGTTGGAGCAGGTGCTCGCCGTGGCCGTGGCCGCGGGCGCGGCCGTGCCGCAGGTATAGCATCCGCCCATCGCCGCGCTGGCGGTGCCGCTGCCCGCGGCTCCGTTGGTACCGGCGACGCCGGACCCGGCCATGCTCCCCACGTTCTCAAACGCGCAGGACGACTGCGGGAACAGCGGCAGGCTGAAGAACTCATCGCACACGTTCTCGGCGAACTCCTCGGCCGGGGGCACTTCACAGAAGCCATATGTAGGAACGAGGATGTCGACCTCGGCGAGCACCTTCAGCACGACGGTGACGCAGATGGTGATCTCGAAGGTGCAGTTGCCCTTGTAGCTGCCGGAGACGCAGATGGCGCTGACCAGGCTCTCCAGCGTGAAGGGGATCACGGAGTCGTCCGGGATGCAGAGCAGCACGTCCTTGTCGACGGTGATGCTGGCCTGGCCCATCCACTCCTGGCAGCGCTGGTCGACGAAGAGCACATCCACCGGCACCTCCACCGAGCAGCGCACCCTGCCGTACTGGGGCCGGTCGCACAGGCGCTCGATGCTCAGGTTCGAGATCGCACCGGCGGTGGTGGAGCTGCGGCAGCTCTCGAAGGTCCAGTTGCCGTAGGGCGTGGGCAGCGGGCAGGTGCTGTTCTCGGCGTTCTCCACCGCCTCGGCGTGGGTGATGGGCTGGTTCGCGCCGGCGCAGACGCAGGTGTTGCCATTGCAGATGCAGCTCCGGCCCGCTGGGGCGCTCGCGCTTCCGCAGCTGCTGCTGGGCAGCACCGGCACGATGTTCTGGATGACGACCTCCTTGTCGTTGAGCTGCTCCTGAGAAAGGGCGGAATCGTAGACATTCTTCACCTGAATGCAGACCCGCTTGTTCAGGCCGGTGAGCACGCTGTTGGCGCTGATTTCGCCCGGGCAGTACTCGCTGTTGGCGTTCTTGTAGCTGTAGAATGACATGTTCATTCCTCCTCGGATGAAGTATGAGCTTTGGCTCACACCCCATACTATGTCCGCGCCGGAAAGTGGTGCGGGGGAGGATTTTTTATTCAAAATTGCATATTGCCTTATTTTATTCATATCATTATACCATATTTGTCAGAAATTTGTTCTATAATAAAATAAGGAAGAGAGGAGTGTTTTCGATTGAAGCTTCATTATAGAATGCAGTTCAGGCGGAGGCTCGCGCTGGCGCTGGCCTTGCTGCTGAGCCTCATGATTCCCTGCGCCGCCGCGGAGGAGAGCGCGGCGGCCGTCGGCTATGCGATGGAGGATTACCGCGACGCGGCGGCCAAGGCCTCCTTCAGCAGCGCGGAAAAGCGCTCCAGGTACGTCATCATCGCCGCGGACTGGTGGGAGAGCGGCATCCAGGCCGCCTTCCCCCGCGGCGGCACCGCCACCGTTACGGACGTGGACACCGGCATCTCCTGGCAGGTTTCCCGCTACCAGGGCACCAACCATGCGGACTGCCAGCCGCTCACCAGCGAGGACGCCGAGAAGATGAAGGCGGCCTGCGGCGGCGAGTGGACCTGGGAGCGCCGGGCCATCATCGTGACTATCGACGGCAAGCACTACGCCGCTTCGATGAACTGCATGCCCCACGGCAACGGCTCCATCGGCGGCAACGGCTTCGGCGGCCACCACTGCATCCACTTCATCAACAGCCGCACCAGCGGCACGAACAAGGTCTGCCCCGAGCATCAGAACGCCATCAAAAAGGCGCTCTCTCTGAACGCGATGATGTAGCCGGCGGGGCCGGCGGCCATATGCTGCCGCGCTGGAGCGACGGACTTTGGGCGGCATAAGGCCGACCGCCCAAAGTCCTGCGTTGCTTTTCTGAAGTGGCCAAAGTGCGAAGCGACGAAATCCTGCCCCATAGATCCGAGGGCAGGATTTCTGCGTTTTGGGGACGGGCCGGTATACAAGAATTCAGGGCGACGGCTTGGTACCTTTTCGATTGCCGAATGGGCGTGGAATTCCCGGCCCTGGATTAACAGAGCCGGGAATTTGGCGCTTCGGCGCGGCAGGTGGCGGATGTTGGTCGGTACTTTCTGCGCGTGGCTTCGCCGCCGCGCAGGTGGCGCTCCCGGAGGTTGCGGCGCAGCACCGCGTCCACCTGGGCCGAGAGCGCCGGATCCATCTTCGGCAGGCGCTCGCGCAAGTCCTTGTGGATGGTGGTCTTGCTCACGCCGAACTTTCCGGCGCAGGCGCGCACCGTGGCGCCCGTCTCCAAAATGTGCTCCGCCGCCCGCATCACCCGAATCCGCACTTCCTCCCGCACGCCCTCACTCCCCCTCGCTCGCTTCAAGCTATGCCGGGCCGACCGGGGGAATGCACTCCAAGGTTTCCAGGGAAACCCCCTTGTCTTTCTTCGCGGCATCCAGCGCAAAGGGCGCTGCGCAAGTTTAGAAATAAACCGGCTCGAAAAGCATCCTTTCCTAATGCGCGTCCCGCCCCGGCATCCGCCGGGCTTGGCAGCGTGCTAAGCCCGGGGCGCGGGGCATAGAATCGGCGAGAAAGGGTGTGAGGAAATGATGAATTCGACGACCGCCTCCGGAGAGACCCTGTTCCAGGGCGTCACCCTGAACGAGTTCTCCCCTGTCTACGACTTTGCCGCCGCCGGTAGCGACGGCGTGACCGCCGCGATCCTGCGCGCCACGGCGGGCGAGGACTATACCGACGCCAGCCTGGCCGCCAACGCCCAGGCCGCCCAGGATGCCGGGCTGCAGCTGGGCTTCTACCACTACCTGATCGCCGACAGCGAGGACGAGGCGCGCGCCCAGGCGCAGCGCTTCGCGGACGCCATCGCAAGCTACGGCGCGACGCTGCGCCCGGCCATGCGCTTCGACGCGCTGAACGGCCTGAGCTTCGACGACGCCAACCGCGTGGCCGACGCCTTCCTGTCCGAGGTGGAGGCGATCACCGGCGCGACGCCCGCCATCTACACCGATGCCGAGAGCGCCTGCCTGGTCTGGAACCGGACGCTGGCGGAGAAGTACCCGCTGTGGATCATCGACGAGAGCGGCGAGGAGCCCAACCTGAGCTGCTCGCCCTGGAGCGCCTGGGTGGGCTGGCAGTACGGAAACCTGGACGCCTCGGCGTCGGAGGGAACCGGCTGCGGCATCCCGCTGAGCAGCTTCACCGACGGCATGCTCATCCAGTCCCAGCAGGTCGCGCCGCTCGCCGCCCGAGCCGCGACCGCCGCCGTCGCGGCCGCCTCCGGCGCGACGAAGCTGATCTGCGTCACCGTAAACCTGGGCGACACGCTGAGCTCCATCGCCAATCTGTTCAACACCACCGTCGCCGAGATCGTGCGGCTCAACGCCATCCGCAACCAGAATCTGATCTACCCCGGCCAGCGGCTCTACATTCGCGTGGCGGATACGGTGCCCTACCCCTGCTGCGACAGCTACACGATCAAGCGCGGCGACACGCTCTCCGGCATCGCGGCGCGCTTCGGCCTCAACTGGCGCACGCTGGCCTCCATCAACGAGATCAGCAATCCCGACCGCATCACGCCCGGCCAGCAGATCAAGCTGGGCCTCTGTGAGGATTCGGGCGGCGACGACGATGGCGACGATCCGGACGGAGAGTGCCGGGTGTACACGGTCAAAAAGGGCGACACGCTCTCCGGCATCGCCGCACGCTACGGCCTCAACTGGCGCACGCTGGCTTCCATCAACGGCATCAGCAATCCGAACCGCATCTATCCCGGCCAGAGGATCAAGCTGGACGACTGCGCGGGCCCGGGCGAGGAGGTCGAGGATTGCCAGGTGTACACGGTCAAGAAGGGCGACACGCTCTCCGGCATCGCCGCGCGCTTCGGCCTGAACTGGCGCACGCTGGCCTCCATCAACGGCATCAGCAATCCGAACCGCATCTATCCCGGCCAGAGGATCAAGCTGGGCGTCTGCCCGGAGCTTCCGCCGGAGAACTGCGAGGTCTACACGGTCAAGAAGGGCGACACGCTCTCCGGCATCGCCGCGCGCTACGGTCTCAACTGGCGCATGCTGGCCTCCATCAACAACATTCAAAACCCGAATCGGATCTACCCCGGCCAGAAGATCAAGCTGGGCAACTGCCCGGAATAGACCGGCGGCTGCCTGCCGTAGCACCGGGGAGGCGCGCCCTATGACCCCGCGGCTTCGCGGGCCGGCGCCCCGGAGCGCTTCGTACGATACAGCAAAGCCTTGCGGCGAACTCCGGCTCCAGCGATTGGGGCCGGAGTTTTGCGCCGCCCTCCCGTGTGACGCTCTGCCTCGCGCGCCGGGGCCCTCGGCCGCCCTTCCTCCCCTCCCCCGTTCCTCGAACCAAGCCCTTCGCCCGCGCGGCCTCCTTTGCCGCCGGGCGCTTCGTTTTTTCGCCATATGCAGGGATGGCGAGGGGGGACGCGGAAGAGTTTGGATGCAAAGGCGATCACGATTAGAACGAGCGCAAGGGAGGCAGGAACATTCGAACATGGAAGAGAGACATATGACCGATGAGATTCGCATGACGGGCGAACAGTTTTCGCGCGAGCTGGAATACCAGGCAGCGCTGTACTTCGTAAAGCAGATGCGCCGCAGGGGCATGATTTCCGGCGCGGACTACCGGGAGTGGCGCAGGATCCTGATCGGAGAGTGCGATCCGCCGATCGGGAGGATCGACAATCCGGCGGTCCCCTCCCCAACCGCGGGAACCGCGCCCGCATCCTCGCGGAGCGCCGAGCGCGTTCCCGAACCCCTGAAGTGAGCGAGAGGAGGCCGCATCATGCCAGCGAACAAACCAGGGGGCGCGTCCAACGCCAGGAAGGGCGCCGCGCCGGGCAAGCCAAAGCAAAAGCGCATTCGCGTGATCGAAGCGGACAGCACCGCTCCGGCCGGGCTCAAGCGGGTCGCGGCGTACGCGAGGGTATCGATGGAGTCGGAGGAGCTGGCGCACTCCTTCTCCGCCCAGGTGAACTACTACAGCGATCTGATCCGGCGCACGCCGGGATGGCGGTGCGCGGGCGTATTCGCGGACGAGGGCATCTCCGGAACGAGCACCAACCGCCCGGAGTTCCAGCGGATGCTGGCGGAGTGCGAGGCCGGACACATCGACCTCATCCTCACGAAATCCATATCGCGCTTCGCCAGGAACACCGTCGATCTGCTGGAGACCGTGCGCCACCTGAAGGAGCTCGAGATCGAGGTCCTGTTCGAGCGGGAGCGCATCCGCTCGCTGAGCGAGGATGGCGAGCTGATGCTCACGCTGATGGCCTCCTTCGCCCAGGAGGAGAGCTACAGCATCTCCGAGAACTGCAAGTGGAGCATCCGAAAGCGCTATGAGAGCGGAAAGCCGCGCAACCGGGGCCTCTACGGCTATCGCGTCGTCAATGGCAATCTGGCCATCGTGGAGGAGGAGGCCGAGGTGGTGCGGAGGATATTCCGCATGTTCCTGGAGGGCGAATCCTGCTACGCGATCGGCAAGCGGCTGACGCTCGAGGGCGTTCGCTCCTACAGCGGAACCGGCTTCAGCGGTGTGGTCGTCTCGTACATGCTTCGCCAGGAGAAGTACACCGGCTGCACGCTGTGCCAGAAGTTCTACACGGAGAACCACATCACCCACAAGGAGATCCGGAACCGGGGCGAGCTCCCCATGTACTTCATCGAGGGGACGCACCCGGCCATCATCAGCAGGGAGACCTTCCAGGCCGCGCAGGAGGAGTTCGTCCGCCGCCACGGGGTGGACATCCGCAACGGCATCGCCGGCCGGGCGCCCAAGCCGAGGTAGCCCCCCTCCCCCACGCATCTACGAACGAAAACCATCGTCAGGAGGTATTCAAATGCCAACGGTCAAGAAGATACCGGCCAGAATCGCGCGCCGCCCATCCGCGCCCGTCGTGGCGCCCGCCCGGCGCAAGGTCGCCGCCTACGCGCGCGTCTCCACCGACAAGGACGAGCAGTTCACCAGCTACGAGGCCCAAATCGACTACTACACGCAGTACATCCAATCCCGCATCGACTGGGAGTTCGCCGGCGTATACACCGACGAGGGCATCACCGGCACGAGCACCAAGCACCGCGAGGGCTTCAAGCGCATGGTCGCGGACGCGCTGGACGGGCGGATCGACCTGATCGTGACCAAGAGCGTCAGCCGCTTCGCGCGCAACACCGTCGACAGCCTGACCACGATCCGCCAGCTGAAGGAGCACGGCACGGAGGTCTACTTCGAGAAGGAGAACATATGGACCTTCGACAGCAAGGGCGAGCTGCTGATCACCATCATGTCCAGCCTTGCCCAGGAGGAGAGCCGCAGCATATCCGAAAACGTGACCTGGGGCCATCGAAAGCGCATGTCGGACGGCAAGGTTTCGATCGCCTTCAGCCAGTTCCTCGGCTACAAGCGCGGCCCCAACGGCGAGCTGGCGATCGACGAGGAGCAGGCGGAGACCGTGCGAAGCATCTTCGCCTGGTTCCTGCAGGGGCTGACGCCCCACGCCATCGCCACGCGGCTGACGCGGCTGGGCATCCCCACCAGCAGCGGCAAGGCCAAGTGGTACGACAGCACAATCCGGAGCATACTCACGAACGAAAAGTACAAGGGCGACGCCCTGATGCAGAAGTACTACACGGAGGACTTCCTGACGAAGAAGAAGGTGGTGAACCGGGGCGTCCTCCCCCAGTACTACGTCGAGGGGGATCACGAGGCCATCATCGAACCGGAAACCTTCGAGCTGGCCCAGCGGGAATTCCAGCGCAGGCGGGAGATGGACGGCCGCTACAGCGGGGTCGACCTGTTCGCGTCCCGCATCGTCTGTGGGCTGTGCGGCTGCCACTACGGCGCGAAGGTTTGGCACGCCAACGACAAGTACCGCAAGACGGTCTACCGCTGCAACGCGAAGTACCGCAGCGAGAACCGCTGCGCCGCGCCGCACCTGGCCGAGGCGCAGGTTCAGCGTGCGTTCGTCTCCGCGCTCAACAGGCACATCGCGGACTGGGACGGCCTGTTCGACCTGCTCGCGCGCACCGCCGCCCGGGCGTTCGATCCCGGCGCGCTGGAGGCGGAGCGCGACCGCCTCGCCGCCGAAGCGGAGGCGCTTGCGGAGGGCGACGCCGGGGAGCGGGAGCGCGCCGC
>CANQGC010000136.1 GCA_947600345.1 uncultured Clostridia bacterium | reverse complement strand
CCCGCAGCTTGCCCTCCCCCGGCGGCTGGCCGTAGACCTCCATGCTGGACAGGTAGATGAAGCCCCGCGACCGCTTCTCCCGCGCCAGCTCGAGCAGGTTCATCGCCCCCAGCGCGGCGATGCGGAGGGTCTCCACGGGCCGGTTCACGTGGGCCAGGCTGGCGGTCTCCCCCGCGGCGTGGACGACGTAGTCCACCGGGCCCTCCACCGCCGGGAGCTCCTCCACGCTCCCGCGCAGCAGCCGGAGCGCCCCGCCCGCGCCCGGCAGGTCCGCGAAGCGCTCCCGCGCCCGCGCCTCGTCCCGAACCAGCGCCAGCAGCGCAAGCTTCAGCTTCCGCCGCCGGTTCGCGCGCAGCAGCCCGCCGGTCAGCGTCCGGCCGACCAGGCCCGTGCCGCCGGTGACGAGCAGCGTCGCCCCCCGAAGCTCCTCCCAGGGTATGAATTCCGCCGAGGCGACGGCCTCCCACTCGCCCGCAACCGTTCCTGCTACCATTCCTGCTTTCATTCCCGCTTCCATCGCGCTCCCCCTCCTACTCCCGCCAGAACGCGCCCCGGGTGAAGTGGCCGCGCCACTCCCGCTCCGGCGGCAAGGTCATATAGTCGCCGTACATCGCGCGCAGGTAGGCGTCCCAGCGTCCCGGCACGCGAAAGCTCCGCCCGCGAAGCGAGAGCTCCGCCGCCGGAAAGTAGTCCTCCCGGCGCATCCGCTCGCGAGCGCCCATGCAGTAGCAGGGCCCGCCGACGAACTCGCTCGCGTCGAAGTCGAAGCTTCGCGCCAGCCGGTCCTGCCGCTCCGCCCAGCAGCGCGCGCCCCGAAGCCGGGCGCGGCAAATTCGCGGCGCGGCCAGGAGCTTCTCCCGGAGGCCCGCCGTCCAGGTGGGGTTGCAGTACTCGTGCATCCGGCGCAGCCCCTCCGCCCGGCGCAGGAAGGCCGCGCAGCGCCGCTCGTCCGCGGGCAGGCCGTCCAACGGAAAGATGTCCACGCAGACGCCGGGCAGGAAGCCGCCGTGCACCGTCCGCGTCCGCGCGTCCATCAGCCTGGCGTAGGAGAAGGGCGCGCCCGACTCGAAGCCGAAGAGGCGCCAGCGCTCCCCCGGCGGCGAACCTCGCATCCGCTCCAGCAGGCGCGCATAGTCCGGCCGCGGCAGCGCGATGTCGGCGTCGTCGTCCCAGGGGATGAAGTCCCCGCAGCGCGCCGCGCCCAGCAGCGTGCCGCTGATCAGGCAGTAGCGCAGGCCGTCGGCCTCGCAGCGCTCCGAAAGCATGCACAGCATGTCGAAGAGCAGATCGTGCACCTCGGCCATCGAGATCATCCGCAGGCCGCGCGGTCCGCCCTCATCCATCCTCGAAGCTCTCCATCGTCCATCGAAGCGCGTCCGCCAGCCCCACGCGCGCCCGCCAGCCCAGCGCCTCGATGCGGCCCGCGTCCATCATGGCCAGCCGGAAGGGCAGGTAGCGCAGGCCGTCGTCCGCGCCCCCGGCGGTCTTCACGTCCACGCCGCCGTTGGGGGCCAGCGCGGCGATCAGCCGGGCGAGCCTGTGCGTGGAGATCCGGTTGCCCGAGGCCTCGACGTTGTAGCAATCCTCCCGCCCGTTCAGCAGCGCCAGCAGCATCGCCCCCACGGCGTCGGCCGCGTAGGTGTAGCTGCGCACCGCCCTGCCGTCCGAGCGCAGCAAAATGTCCTCCCCGCGCAGGGCGTGGCGGATGAACTCCGCGAAGGCGCGCCCGTCCGTCAGGGAGATCCCCGGCCCGACGACGTGGGAGAGCCGGACGGTCACGGAGTCGATGCCGTACTCCGCCCGGTACGCCGCCAGCATCGCCTCGCCCATGCGCTTAGCCTCGGGGTAGCAGGCGCGCGGCGAGCGGTGGCGCAGAACGCCCATGTCCTCCTCCCGGGCGGGGCGGCCGAGCGTCCAATCGCCGTAGACCTCCGCCGTGGAGACGTAGAGCACGCGCCGCGTACCCGCCCGCCGCGCCAGCTCCAACGCGCTTCGCGCGCCCTGCAGGTGGCCCCAGGCCGCCTCCGCCGGGCGCAGGGCAAAGTCCGCCGGGCTCGCCCAGCCCGCCGCGTGGAGGATGTAGTCCACCCGGCCGTCGATGGCGATCGGCGCGGCGACATCCTGCTCGAGGATCTCCACGCCCGCGCCGAACGCCGCCTCGATCCCGCCGCGCCGCCGCACCAGCGCGAGCACGCGCAGGTTCAGCCCGAACCGGCGGCCGGCCTCCTCCAGCGCGAACACGAGCCAGCGCCCGATGCGGCCCGCCGCGCCGGTCACCAGCAGCGTGCGGCCCCGCAGCTTCTCCCAGCGCGCCGGAACTGACAGCGCGATGTCCAGATCCCGCTTCAGATCCATTCCCATGCGCCGCGCCGCCCTCCCTTCCCCTCGCCTCGTGCTCCCGCCGGGCGGCCGGATTCCCCCGCCGCCAGGCACGCCGCGAAGTAGAACAGATCCTCCCGCGTGGTGATCTTGACGTTGCCCGGGGGCTCGCGCACCAGATAGAGCGCCCCCTTCGCGCGGGCGTAGACCATCGCGGCGTCCAGCAGCACGATATCCGGCTCCGGCATGGAATCGACGGCCCCGTACGCCTCCATCAGCTCCCGCACCCGGAAGCTCTGGGGCGAGGTCGCCATGAGCGTCCGCTCCCGCGGCGCGAACTCGCCCAGGCGCGCGAACCCTCCGGCGGCGACGACCGCCGCCTCCGGGCTCTCGCGCACGGTCATCGCCGCACCCCACTCCCGCGCCGCGCGGATGTTCTCCAGGATCGTCTCCCGCCGCACCAGCGGCCGCACGCCGTCGTGAATCAGCGCGATGTCCTCCGCTCCCCCGGGCGGCAGCGCCGCCAGCCCGGCGCGAACGCTCGCCTGCCGGTCCGCTCCGCCGGGAACGACCGCCATCGGCTTGCGCAGGCCGCACGCCCGCGCCGCCTCCCGCAGAGCGTCGCACCAGCCCGCCAGGCAGGGCACGACGATTCCGTCCACCGCCCCGCAGGCCTCGAAGCGCTCGAGCGTGTGGCAGATCACGGGCTTCCCCCGCACGGGGATGAATTGCTTCGGCGCGCCCTTCGCGCCCAGTCTGGAACCCACGCCGCCCGCCAGCACGATCGCATAAACATTCGCACACATATCCGGAAGTCTCCCCATTCCGGCGGAAATGTATTCCCCCGGGCCGAAGCAAAATCCGAGCCTCGCGACTCTCCAGATTGACGCGGGCCTTCTTTTCGGATATACTATTCAAAGAAGCAATGGAGGTGGCACGCCCATGCGGCTACGGGAGATTATAGAGGGATTCGCGCCGCGCTGCGCCCAGGAGCGGGAGGACAGGCGCATGATGCTCTGGTATCTGGACCACTTCCCGGACGCGCTGCTGCGCACGAACGAGACGGCGCACTTCTCCGCCTCGGGCTGGGTGGTCAATCCCGGGCGCGACAGGATACTGATGCTCTACCACAACATCTACAACTCCTGGTCCTGGCCCGGCGGCCACGCCGACGGCGAGGAGGACCTGCTGGGCGTGGCGCTGCGCGAAGTCAAGGAGGAGACCGGCATCGCGCGGGTGCGGCCGGTTTCGCAGGCGCTGTACTCGCTGGAGATCCTGACCGTCAACGCCCACTTCAAGCGGGGGAAGTACGTGGTGCCCCACCTGCACCTGAACCTGACGTACCTGCTGGAGGCGGACGACGCCCAGGCGGTGCACTCCAAGCCGGACGAGAACAGCGCCGTGCGCTGGTTCCCGCTGGCCGAGGCGCCGGAGGCGTCCAGCGAGCCCGAGATGCGCGTGGTCTACCGCAAACTGAACGAGAGACTGAAGGAATTTGAGGGGAAGCCCTGACGGGCGCCAGAGATAAAGATAGAGAAATGGAAAGCTTTCGCATCGGCATCTGCGCCAAGCCCGGCGACGTGGCCCGGGCCGCGCGCATCGGCTACGATTACATAGAGCTGGACCTGAACGACGTGCTCGCGCTGGGCGAGGACGCCTACCGCGCCATGGCCGCGGAGATGGCGGCGCACGGCCTCTACGCCGAGGTGGTGTCGGGCATGCTGCCGCCGGGGGTGGCCATCGTCGGGCCGGAGGTGTCCGCCAAGCGCATTCACGAGGCGCTGGATCGCTCCTTCGACCTGGCCCAGGCGCTGGGCGCGCAGTACATGCTGCTCGACTGCGAGGAGGCCCGCAGGCTGCCCGGGGACTCCGATCCGGCGCAGGCCTGGCGGCAGTTCGGCAACTTCGTGCGCATATTGCAGACCTACGCCTCGCGCTTCGACGTGAACGTGGCGCTGCTGCCGCTGCGGCGAAGCGCGGCCGATCTGATGAACTACGCCTCCGAGGCGGCGCTGATCTGCTCGATGCTGCAGCTGGACCGGGTGGGCGTGGCGGCCAGCAGCTTCAACATGGCGCTGGAGGCGGAGTCGCTGCCCCAGCTCCGGCGCCTGGGCAGCCTGCTGTGGCACGTGCGCACGTCGAACGTGCTGGGCAACCTGCCGCCGAAGCCCGGCGACGGCGAGGACTACGAAAAGCTCTTCCGAACCCTGCGCGAGATGGACTACCGCGGCCGTGTGAGCTGCGAGGCCCAGTGCGCAAACTTCGAAGAGGACGCCGCCGAGGCGCTTGCGCACCTGCGCAGGGCCGAGCGGGAGGCCCGGGCATGAGGCTGCTCATCCGCGACCCCATGGAGGCGTACCTGGCGCGTTCTCGCTACATCGACTGGGACTCCCCGCCCATCTCGCGCAAAGCCGCGGAGCTGCGAGCCGCCTCCGGGGACGAGCTGGCGCTCGCCGCTGAGATCTTCCGCTTCGTGCGGGACGAGATCCGCCACTCCTGGGACGCCCAGGACCGCCGGGTCACAATCTCCGCCTCGGACGCGCTGCGCGAGGGCGTGGGCCTGTGCTGGACGAAGTCCAACCTGCTCGCGGCGCTGTGCCGGGCGAACGGCATCCCGGCGGGCATCTGCTATCAGCGGCTGGTGCTGGGGAGCGCGTCGCCGGCGCGCTACTGCATCCACGCGCTCAGCGCGGTATACCTGCATAGCCTCGGCCGCTGGATTCGCCTGGACGCGCGGGGCAACAAGCCGGGCGTGCGCGCGGAGTTCAGCACCGGCGAGGAAAAGCTCGCCTTCCCGGTGCATCCCGAGCAAGGCGAGATCGACTACGGAATCGTGTACGCCGAGCCCCTGCCGCAGACCATGCGCATCCTCGAGGAGAACGACGACATGCTCTACATCTACCGAAACCTGCTGCCGGAGGAGGTCTGAGGCGGCGCGGCGCAATCCAAAAAAGCAACTGCCCGAAGCGACTCTCACCGTCGCCCCGGGCAGTTGCTTTTCTTCCCTCTTCGAATCAGTTCTCGCCTGCCAGCAGCGCGCAGACGCGATCCACGGCCTCCGCCTCGTCCGCGCCGTCGGCGCTCACCGTCACACGCGTGCCCTTGCGCAGGCCCATCGACAGTATGCTGATCAGCGAATCCATGCACAGCCGCGCGCTGCCGCACTCCAGATAGACCTCGGTCCTGGTCTGCGTAGCGGCCTGGGCCAGCTTCGCAGCGAAATCCGGCGTGATCGCGGCGCACGCGCCGAAGATGATCTCCCGCTTCGTCATGTCCTTCTCACCTCACAATTCCACTTCCTCGCCGCAGCGCAGCTTGTCCGCAATGTCATGCAGCCTGCGCAGGCGGGCGTTGACTCCCGATTTCCCCAGCGGCGGCGTCAATAGCTCCCCCAGATTCGAAAGCGACGCCTCCGCGTTGTTCAGCCGAAGCTCCGCCAGCTCCCGCAGCGGCCCCGGCAGCTTGTCCAGGCCCAGCTCAGATTCTATGCAGCGGATGTCCTCGATCTGCTTTAAACCCGTCTCCATCGCGCGGTTGATGTTGGAATTGTCGCAGTTGAGCTGGCGGTTCAGATGATTGCTCACATCCTTGCGCACGCGCACATCCTGCATCGCCAGCATCGCCTGGGTCGCCCCCATCAGCGTCAGCGCGTCGGAAACCCCGTCTCCACTCTTTAAGTATACCACATATTTAGATTTTCTGCACGTCTTTTTTGCATGGATTTCAAAATAATTTAGAATTTTAATAACGAAATCCGCAAACTCCTCCCCCGGCGCGGCAAATTCCAGGTGGTAGCCGCGCTCAGGATTGACGATGCCGCCCGCGAGCATGAAGGCGCTCTTGAGGAAGCTCTTCTTGCAGCAGGTATAGTCGACGATGCGCTCCGGCGGCACGGCAAGCAGGCCGAAGGGCGCATCCGCGTCGTAGACGCCGCTCGCCTCCAGCAGCATGCCCGCCGCCTCGTCGGGTATGGCGAGCTGGTAGCGGGTGGAGGCACGCAGCGAGCCGCCGCGCAGCGTGCGAATCTGGGCGGAGACGCCGAAGTGGCGCTTGAGCAGCTGGAAGTAGTGGCGCACGACGGCGGCCTCGCCGGTGGTGACGGAGAGGCGATAGTGCAGTCCGCCGCCGAAGCGGTAGCTGACGCCGCCGGACGCCAGCAGCGCCGCCGCCAGCTCCGCGCGGGCGCAGCAGGGCTCCACGCAAAGCTCGCGCGCCATCTCCGCGCGCGCATTCGACGCAAACGACATCGCCTCGCCCCCCAACCAAGGACGCAATAGAAGCATAACGCAGGACTTTGGGCCCATAATCCACGGGCCCAAAGTCCGTCATAACCACGCGGCAGCCAAAGGGAGAATCCAAGGAACCTCAGGTTCCTTGGCAGAGATTCTTAAGGGACAGCGTCCCTTAAGCAGGTCCGGGCAGCGCCCGGGCGGGTCTGGGCGGAACCCAGCGCCTCCCCCGCGGCCCGCGGTACCAAACCAACCGTCCGGCAGTGCGAACCAACGCTTCATCACAACCATACCGCGGGCCGCCGCGGCGATTTTTGGATTGGGAAGCCAACGGCTTCCCAATCCAAAAGAGTCCGCCGCTAACTCTCTAACGTACCATCCCGACTGCCACCAAGCGCCTGGCATCCACCCGCCAGCGCCCCATCAATCCACCCCAACGATCCTTACCTCCGGCTCCAAATCCACGCCGGTCTCCCGCTTCACAACCTCCTGCACATGCGCAATCAGCGCCAGTATATCCGCCGCCGTCGCTCCTCCGGTGTTCACCACGAACCCCGCATGCTTCTCACTCACCTGCGCGCCGCCCACGGAACAACCCTTCAGCCCGCAGCCCTCGATCAGCGCCCCCGCAAAGTGCCCCTCGGGCCGCTTGAATGTCGATCCCGCGCTGGGCAAATTCAGCGGCTGCTTGTCCCGCCGCTTCGCGTTCAACTCCCGCATCCGCGCCGCGATCTCCTCCCGGTCGCCCGGCGCCAGGGCGAACACCGCCTCCAGCACGATGCCGCCCTCGCGCAGCACCCGCGTCGAGCGATAGCCCATCTCCAACTCCTCCCGAGCCATCTTACGAAGCTCGCCGCCCAGCAGCACCACGGCGCTCTCCAGCACGTCGGAGAGCTGGCCGCCGTAGGCCCCGGCGTTCATCGCGCAGCCGCCGCCCAGCGTGCCCGGTATG
>CANQGC010000135.1 GCA_947600345.1 uncultured Clostridia bacterium | reverse complement strand
CCTCAGGTTCCTTGGCAGGAATTCTTAAGGGACAGAGTCCCTTAAGCAGGTCTGGGCGGAGCCCAGCGGGTCCGGGCGGAGCCCGGCGTCACCCCTGTGGCCCGCGGTATTCTAATCATTGCCAGGCAATGCGTACCAACGTTCCATCGCTTCCATACCGCGGGCCGCACGAAGCGAGTTTTGGAATGGGAAGCCCAGGGCTTCCCATTCCAAAAGAGCAAACGGACGCTTCGCTTTACCATGCCCAAACGCTACGCCTGAACCAAACCTCCGGCATTCCCCAAACCACGAAACCTTTCTCGACACATAGAGGCCCGGAGCTTTCGCTCCGGGCCCCTGCTTCCTTTCCCCCTCTTGCAATCATATTAGTAGTACAGCGTCGTGTACCGGGAGGACACCCAGCCGAACGTGCTCCCCGTGTCGATCAGGTACCACTCTACCCCACGGCTGTCAAACGAGCTGTAGCCGTAGAATACCGCCGTCCGGCCTTCGCCCAGGCTGCCGAGGATGCTTCCGTTCAGGTTCGGTTCGTCTCGAATGTAGCTGTCGCCGCCCGTGGCGATTACCGCTCCGTAGAAGTATCCGCCCTCGTCGCACGCCAGCGCGGCGGTTCCCAGGATCAGAGTCAGGCTCAGCACGATCGCGATCATGACTTTCAGAGTGTTCTTCATGGTAAATTCCCCTTTCATTATTGGAAGTATGGATTCTGGATTTCAGGAGAGCGCCGCTTGATTGGCGCTTCCTTGGTACGGGTATATTGTAGCTTTTGGGGGACTAACTAGCAATGGGAGAATGCCTAGAATTTGCCGATTTCTAGCTAAATATAATATGATTCTATCTACTTTTAGAATCCATACTCTACTTTTGAAACTTTTGCGCAAACAAAGGAGCGCCCTCCGGGAATCCGGAGGACGCTCAGGCTATCGAGGAAGACCTACCTGTTCTGGCAAATGCCGAGGTTTGGTTCTGCCGCAGCGTTAGGGCGGGCAAAGCGAAGCGTCCGTTTGCTCTTTTGGATTGGGAGCCCTGCGGCTTCCCAATCCAAAAACTCGCCTCGTGCGGCCCGCGGTATGGTAACGATGGGGCCTTGGTTCGCATTGCCTGGCAACGGTTTGAATACCGCGGGCCGCAGGGGTGACGCCGGGCTCCGCCCAGACCCGTTCTGGGCTCTGCCCAGACCTGCTTAAGGGACTCTGTCCCTTAAGAATCTCTGCCAAGGAACCTGAGGTTCCTTGGATTCTCCCTTCTGCTGCCGCGTTCAGACCGGGCCCCCCGTTCCCCCAACCAAACGAAGACCTCTGGCCCTCGGATCTATGGGGCCAGAGGTCGTGCCTCGTACTACCGCTCCTTCAGAAACGCACCGCAGGACTTGGGGACGGCGCCTTGCTCAAATCTTTGATTTGACCAAGGCGGTCTGCCCTTTGGGCAGACTTGAATTCCCAAAGGGAATTCAACCTTCATAATCTACGGGCCCTAAGTCCGTCGCCCCTTCCGCGGCAGCAGGAGTCTGTCGGCACTGCCGACCGCGGCAGCAGATGGCCACCGGCCCCGCCGGCTAGTTTACTCGCAGGGTGATCGTGGCGCTCTTGGCTTTGCCGTTGACGCCCTTTTCGTCCGTCGTAGCGGTGATCTTGACCGTTACTCCGCTCTTCAGCGCGTATACGCGGCCTTCGTCGTCCACCAGCGCGTTCTTCGTCTTGCTGCTCGTCCACTTTACGCCGCTCTTGCTCTGCGTTCCGTCCTCCGCCGTGATCGTGCACGTCAGCTGCACGCTCTGCCCCAGCGTCAGTCCCGCTTCCTTCACGGCCTCCGCGTTGTCTATCGCGATCTCCTTCGGGCGCTTCGGATCGATCACCTGTACCGTCACCGTCGCACTCTTCACCTTCGCCTTCCTACCCGTTCCGACCTTCTTCTCCGTCGTAGCGGTGATCTTTACCGTTCCTTCCTTCACCGGCGTGACCAGTCCCGCCTTGTCGATCTCCACGATCCCTTGCTTGCTCGCCTTGTACGTTACCGCGCTCGTCTCGCCTTCCTTGCCGAACACCGGCGTCAACTGCAGCGTCTTGCCCAGGTGCAAGGTCTGCGTCCCCGTCTTGTCCAGCTTGAAGTCCGTGATCGCGCGCGGATCCTCCACGACGAGCTTCACCGTCTCCTTCACCGGCTTGTTCTTCGCGTTCTTCTTCTGCGCCGTCACCGTCAGCGTCGTCTCACCCGCCGCCTTCGGCGTTACCTTGCCTGTCGCGTCCACTTCCGCTACGTACTTATCCTTCACGCTCCAGTTCAGCCCGCCGTACTTCTCGCTCACGGCCTCGCCCTCCGCGTCGAGCAGTTGCGCGCTCACCTGCACCGCTCCGCTGTCCGTGCTCAGCTTCAGCTCCTTCTGCTCCTCCGGTATCCGGATCGAGCCCGGAAGGTACGCGTCCGACGTCACCTTCACCGTCACGCTCTTCGTGATCGACTTGCCCTTCGACGTCTTCTTGTCCAGCGTGGCGACGATCTTCGCCTGGCCCTTGCCCACAGGCGTCACCAGGCCCGTCGCCGAGTCCACCTTCGCCACCGCTTCGTTCTTCGAGCTCCAGGTGACCATTCCCTTCGCCGTTTCCTCCGGCAACAGCTTCGCCGTCAGCTGCAGCGGCGCGCTGTCCGTCGTCATGCTATCCGGTTTCGCGGGCTCCAGCTGGATCCCCGTCGGCTGCTCGGGATCCTTTACCGTCACGCTCAGGCTCGCCTTCGGGGGCTTCTTGCCGCCCGCTGAGGACGTCACGGTGATCGTCGTCGTGCCCGCGTTGCGCACCTCCGCCGCGCCGGTCTCCGCATCCACGTGCACCACCCAGTCGTTCTTCGAGCTCCACTTCAGCTTCTTCGCGCCCGCGGGCTCCACCGTCAGCAGCGAGGTCAAGTCCAGCGCCTCGCCGACGTTCCGCTCGAGCTTTGTTTGGCTCAGCGTCAGCTTCGTCGGAACCCACGGATCGACCACGGTGAGCTTCAGCGCCTTGCTGCTCTTGCCGTTCTCGGTCTTCGCGGTGATGTTCGTCGTGCCCGCGCTCACAGCCGTCACCACGCCCTTGCTGCTCACCGTCGCCACGGCGCGGTTCGAGGAGAACCAGAGGATATCCGAGAGGGCGTTCTCCGGCGCGATCTTCGCGGACAGGTTGAGCGTCTCGCCAATGTTCAGCTCGGTCTTCGCGGGCGTGTCAATCGAAACCGACGAAGCCTGCACCTTGTAGCCGCAAACTGCGCAGACGGAGGGATTCTCACCCGAGAAGTCGTGCGGCGCCATGATCGATTGTTTTTCGTTCTCCTCCCAAAGCAACTGATCGCAATCCTCGCAGTATACCTGCACGAAGTAAAGTACAAGTTTGTGGTTCTTGGGATCGTTGGTGTTTACCGGGAGAATTGCACTAACATCATTATCGAGAAAAAAATATCTGTAGTTTTGATGCTTGCAAGTATTCTTAGCACCGCAGTAGATACATTTTCCATTTACGAAAGAATGATTCTCATCAAAGCTAAAATAGCCTGTTCCTCCCCGCCAGCTATCGTAGCAATCGGGGCAGAAGTAATCCACGGTAATATTTCCTTCAACGTGATGCTGCTTGGCATTGATGCTCTTGGCGCATTTGTCCGTTTCTTTTTCTAACAGATCGCCTTCCTCATCGTACACGCCCCAATCGGAAATATACTTGTTTGGATGCGGGCAGGTCGACGGATCAACCTGCTCATCGTCATCATATTGATAGCCGCAATAGATGCAGGTATCTCCGTCTTCATCCGTCTCCGGGTCGTAAGAGCGAACGTGCCAGGCGAGGCAGAGCCTTTTCTTTTCGATCAGGTCTCCCCTTATGCCCATCCCGCAGGTCATGCACTCCCTGTATTTATAAACATCGGCGTATACCTTGTGCATTTGGGAATTATAAGGGGTGCATCCCAGCTCGGGATAGTTCTGCTCCATTTCCACACCAATATCATACATCTTGGTATGGGGACACTTATAGCCGCAAACGGAACAAGTATCCGATGGCTCGTCCTTTTCGTTGTCCCAGAAAACATGCTCCCCGTCCGGGCACTGCTCGACAGGGCCGGGTTCCCCCGTGCTATCATAGCCGCAAATCTTGCAGACGGTCGGATCCTCACCCGAGAAGTCGTGCGGCTCCTGGACCGACTGAATTTCGTTCAAATCCCCGACCAACGCACCGCACTCTGTGCAGTATACCTGTACGTTGTAAAGTTTCAGTTCGTGGCATTTGGGATCATGAGTATCCACGGGATAGATCGTGCTCGCATCATTAAACAAGAAGTACCTGTATTTGGGATGCTCGCAAGGGTTCTCGTAGCCACAGTATTTGCATACCCCGTCCCAAAAATCGTGCTCTTGATCAAAGCTGACATAGCCTGTCTCTTCCTGCCACCATTCATCGCAATCCTCACAATGATATTCCACGGGCACATTACCGGCAACGTGGTGCTGCTTTTCATCGAAGCTCTGGACGAATTTCTTAGACTCTTCCTCCAACCATTCTCCTTCCTCATCGTACAAGCCCCAATCCCAAACGACCTTGTTGACGTGCGGGCATGTTGCCGGATCAAGCCATTCTTCTTCTTCGCTTTGATATTGATGTCCGCAATATATGCAGGTATCGCCGTCCTCATCCGTATCTGGATCCGTGTAAACGTGCCTGTCGAAGCAGTGGATCTTCTTTCCGATCAGGTCTCCATCTTCCTCAATCCAGCAAACAGTGCACTTTTTGATTTCATAAAGATCAGCATATAGCATATGCGTCTCTTCATCATAGCTAACGCAACCCAGTTCAGGATAATTCCTCTCCATCACAACGGCGCTTACCTTCCACGTGGCATGGGGGCACTTATAGCCACAAATCAAGCAAGTATCCGAGTATTCGCCGGAATCATCCCAGAATTCATGCTCCCCGTCCGGGCACAGTTCGGCGTTGAAGTCTTCAAGTGCGGCATCTTCCATGGGCAGTTCTTCGCCCTCCGCGGGCTCCTCCACCCCGGCTTCCTCTTCCGGTTCATCCCCGATCTCCGGAACTTCCTCGACCTCCGGCGCTTCCTCGACCTCCGGCGCGAGCTCCTCCGCAATGGGCTCGAGCGCGACTTCCCCCATCTCCTCCAGTGCGATCAGCTCCTCCGAGAGCGCCGCCGTCATCAGCATCGCCAGCGCCATCAGCGCCGCCAACATCCGCCTCAGTTTCCTCATGTTCCTATCCTCCTACTCCTTTCTGTTTACAATTTCAGCATTTTCTTGCCGAAATTTTGCCGAAATTGTGTTAACCGCATTATACCATACACCCCCCCCCCTGAGGTTAATTGTCTGTTAAATCTTTCCAACAAGGCTCGGATGCGCGCGAAGCCGCTGCGGACCTCGCGCCCATGCGCACGGCCTCCTTCTGCTCCGTCTCTGAGACAGTGGGGGCGCGAAAATATCACACACATGAAATAAATTCGCAAAATCTATTTCCCCGCTCCAATGCCCCTCCACATCGGCATAAATTCGCGGCAGATGGGTTAAAATTCGTGCAAGCGGCTGGAAAACCGCGGTTTTCGCTTGACAATAACTGGCCGAAATGATAGAATTATCGAGTTCGGGTATGTCTGAAAGGAGCGGGTGCGCCATGCTGGAGAAGCTCAAGAACGCCCAAAAGGTCGTCGGTACGCGCCGTGTGCTCCGGGCGATCCAGGCGGGCGAGGTCCAGGAGGCCTACGTCGCCCAGGACGCCGATCTCTTCATCGTGCGCCAGATTCGCCAGGCCTGCAACGACGCCGGCGTGCGCATGGTCGAAGCCAGCTCCATGAAGGAGCTCGGCCGGGCCTGCGGCATCGAGGTCAAGACGGCCTCGGCGGCGATACTGAAGTAGACATTCCCCCCAAGCTGCTATTCCTCTTCCAGGGTTGCGGAAGTGCGTATAGAATCAAGCCAATATCATTCAGGAGGTGCTTTTCTTCCATGCCGACGATCAATCAGTTGATCCGCAAGGGTAGAGAGAAGGTAACCAGCAAGTCGAATTCCCCGATTCTGCAGTCCTGTCCGCAGAAGCGCGGCGTCTGCCTGTCCGTGAAGACGCAGACCCCGAAGAAGCCGAATTCCGCACTGCGCAAGATCGCCCGTGTCCGTCTGACGAACCAGATCGAGGGCACGTGCTACATCCCCGGCATCGGCCACAACCTGCAGGAGCACTCGGTTGTGCTGATCCGCGGCGGCAAGGTGCGCGACCTGCCTGGCGTGCGCTACCACATCATCCGTGGCGCGCTGGATGCCGCTGGCGTTGCCAAGCGCATGCAGGGCCGCTCCCTCTACGGCGCGAAGCGTCCGAAGAAGTAAGGAGAGTCGAAGTTACTTTCCATCGGTGGAAACGCGAAGTCAAAGCTGTCTAGCATGGTCCATTTGGAACGTGGGAATATGCGAAGCGGCCCGAGGACGCGGGCGAGCGCGTTGCGCCAACGGCGCGCAAGCTTCTGCCAGTTTCTCGTTCACAAGCGTAGTAGAATGAATTCAGACTGAATTTCAGGAGGGACAACCAATGCCCAGACGTGGATTTATCCCGAAGCGCGAGGTGCTTCCGGATCCTGTATATGGAACGACCGTCGTCACCAAGCTGATCAACCAGGTGATGTACGACGGCAAGCGCGGCGTGGCTCAGGCGGTCGTGTATTCCGCCTTTGAGGCCGTGGCCGCCAAGACCGGCAAGGAGGCCATCGAGGTCTTCAACCAGGCCATCGCCAACATCATGCCTTCCCTGGAGGTCAAGGCCCGCCGCGTCGGCGGTACCACCTACCAGGTCCCGATCGAGATCCGCCCGGAGCGCCGGCAGACGCTGGCCCTGCGGTGGCTCGTGATGTTCGCCCGCAAGCGCAGCGAGCGCAGCATGGCCGACCGCCTGGCAGGCGAGATTCTCGACGCCGCCAACAACGCGGGCAACGCCGTGAAGCGCCGCGAGGATATGCACAAGATGGCCGAGGCCAACAAGGCGTTCGCGCACTATCGTTGGTAGTCTGCCAAATTTGCATCGCTTTCAGCAATCTTCAGCACGCTTCGGCGTGCTGAAGGCGTCTAAACCGGACGTGTTAAGTTTTTCATCGATTTGTTAATCGAGCATTTGTTAGATTAAGAGAGGATTTCAACCGTGGCGAGAACGCATTCTCTGGATCATGTACGCAACATCGGCATCATGGCGCACATCGATGCCGGCAAGACGACCACCTCCGAGCGCATCCTGTACTACACCGGCCGCACCCACCGCATCGGCGAGGTGCACGAGGGCATGGCCACGATGGACTGGATGGAGCAGGAGCAGGAGCGCGGCATCACCATCACCTCCGCCGCCACCACCTGCGAGTGGCGCGGACACCAGATCAACCTGATCGACACCCCCGGCCACGTGGACTTCACCGTGGAGGTAGAGCGCTCGCTGCGCGTGCTGGACGGCGCGGTGTGCGTGTTCTGCGCGAAGGGCGGCGTCGAGCCCCAGTCCGAAACCGTGTGGCGCCAGGCCGACAAGTACGGCGTGCCGCGCATCGCCTACATCAACAAGATGGACATCGTGGGCGCGGA
>CANQGC010000134.1 GCA_947600345.1 uncultured Clostridia bacterium | reverse complement strand
GAGGCCATCCCAAATCTTGTGTAAACCTCCAAAGCAGTGTAGAATAAGAATACAGCAATGGAGGTTATACAATGGCACGGAAGAGAGACAGAAACCCGGAAGAGTTGGCGCGACGTGAGAAGATTCGTGAGCTGCTGCAGCTGGCGAACGTAGGTAGCATGGACGACATCCATGAACTGTTCAAGGAAACAATCGGGGAATTCATGGAGAATGGGCTGGAGGCAGAGCTGGACGAGGAACTGGGCTACAGCAAGTACGACTATCGGAACAAGACCACGGACAACAGTCGGAACGGGCACAGCTCGAAGAAACTGAAGACGAGCTGTGGGGAAATCGAGATCGAAACGCCGCGGGACCGTAAGGGCAAATTCGAGCCGCAGCTGATCAAGAAGAACCAAACGAGCGTCAGCCAGGACGTGGAGAACAAGATCCTGTCGATGTACGCGAAGGGCATGACGACCGGGGACATCGAGACGCACATCCGGGATATCTACGGTCTGGAGGTATCGGACAGCACGATCAGCCGGGTGACGGACAAGATACTGCCCATCGTGAGGGACTGGCAGAACCGGCCGCTGGAGTCAATCTACGCGGTGGTATACCTGGACGCGATCCACTACCACGTGCGCAGCGAGGGCCAGGTTGTGAAGAAAGCGGTATACATCGCAATCGGGATCGACCTGGATGGACGTAAAGATGTACTGGGGATGTGGGTCGGCGAGAACGAAAGCGCGAAGTACTGGGCGACGGTGCTGAACAGCCTGAAAAACCGGGGGTTGGAGGACATTCTCATCGTCTGCACGGACAACCTGACGGGGTTCAGCCAGGCGATTGAGGCGGTCTATCCAAAGACGGACAACCAGAACTGCATCATTCATCAGCTGAGGAATTCCAGCAAGTACGTTTCCTACAAGGACTTGAAGGAGCTCATGGCCGACCTGAAGCGGGTATACGCCGCCGTGGACGAGCCCTCCGCCCTGGAAGCCCTGGAGGACTTCGCCGGGAAATGGGACAAGAAATACCCGAAGATCTCCAAGTCCTGGCGGGAGAACTGGGCCAATCTGAGCACGTATTTCAAGTTTCCGGAGGAGGTCCGAAAACTGATCTACACGACCAATGCCATTGAGGGCTTCAACCGCCAGCTGCGGAAGGTAACCAAATCCAAGTCGGTCTTCCCGACGGACGACAGCCTGCTTAAAATGCTGTACCTGGCGATGATCGACATCACAGCCAAGTGGACGGGTCGGCGGCAGGACTGGGCCGGAATCCACGCCCAGCTGGCCATTTTCTACGAGGATCGGTTTCCGGATTGACCTGGTTTCCGGCCAGGCCCTGAGGTAAGGGGATAGGGAAATAGCATACCGGCCGGACGACGTCAAGGGTCTCCGCGCCCTTGGGGCGCTCCGATGAACGGCGCTACGCGCCGCCCTTGACAACGCCCGTCCGCCATGCTATGATGCACACAAGCGGACATCGGATGGCTCCGCTGCCCGCTCTCTTTTAACTGATTGGCGTTTTGCACTGCTTGCACGTTTACACAGTTTTTGGGATAGACCCTTTGAAATACACAAACCGAGCACGACCTATCTGTCGGACTCGGTTGTTGTTTACTTAATCCCAGATGTAGTACACGCCAAGCGGCAATTTCTGCCCTTCTTTGCCTGTAACTGAGTCTTGAGGCCCTTTGATAACGTACTCCTCCTCACCGCTGACAAAGCGAGCATAATCAACGCGGGTACAATTTCTGCTGTGATCCTCCCGCACATATACCGAGTTCCGTAGCGATCCACAACGGACGTGGGATGCGTAGCCACAGAAGCAGATGGTGTAATCGCGGTTGACGGCCATGATGTCGCCAAAATCCTGTGCTCGCTCAGTCACACGGACTCCATCACCGAAGGCGAAGCCCTGGGCATCCAGATCGCGGATGAACATCGCCTTCAAGGGTTTGCTGGGGCAGTAGACGTAGATATGTCCCTCGTGCTTGAAAAGATCGGAAATGCGCCTCATGCTGTGGTTCCTCCTAGAATGATATTCCTATAAAGAGCCACGAAAAAAGCACCCATCGTCTCGATGGATGCTCATAGTCAAATCCCGCACCCATCGAACAAGCCTTAGCACCTTACCCCTTGGGCAGGTTGCTGTGCGGTCATCGAGCTTGTCTCTCGCGCACTCCTTATAGGTTGAGTTTAATATAGCACAAAAATACAGTGTTGTCAAGTCCCGCCGTGTTCATAATAATAATCCTCGGCATCATAGAAATCGAAGAAATCATCAAAATGATCCTCATAGAAATCTTCTGGAAATAGATAATCCTTCGCGTTCAATGGGTCATCTTCATTTTCTTTCTTTTTGGATGATTTACCAGACGAATAAGCCTTTGGCAGTACCACTTTATAGCGATTATCCCACACCTGCTCTACCGATCCGGATAGGCAACGTGCCGAAAAAACCACACGACCATTCTGGTAAAAATCATATATATTTGCCGTGACACGCTCACCGCCTACCCATTCCCAATTATGGCCCACTTTGGATGACGGTGCGCCGAGGGATGTATTGGCAATATCAGCTTCCGCCATACCCACGAAAGGTACGCCTGTGCGCACACGTTCCCGATATGCTTCAATTTCCTTTTGCTGACGCTCCTTTTCATATTGTTGGTATTCAGCAGATACGGTTGCGCGGAAGCTCTCATACTCTTCTGGCATCGTTTCATCGGAAGCCATATAGTATTCACACTGAAACATATTTCTGTTTGCATCAGGGATTTTTCCAAGATCATAGCTTAGATGTGCACGGGAATAGAACATTAGCGATTTCACATTGCGGTAGGTATCATCTATTCCTTCCAATACATCCAACGCTTCGTCATAGGCTCCACGCTGTACAAGCAGTTCGGCCTGGGAATAAGTATCTTCCAAGTGCGTCAACCGTGCATGTTCCTGCATACTCGACATCAGGCATGTTGCTCCCAGAACTAACGCGAGTACACATAGAGCTAGTTTTGCTTTCTTTGCCATATCAATCTGCCTATCCTATATTTCATTGCCTGCTCTATCTTTTTTTTATAAAGTGATCATAAAAACTCTTTCCACCCCACCCAAGCAGAGCACCACCCAGCAGTATTGCAATGTCTTTGTAAATTGTACTCCCATGTGCAGCCGCATCCGCTGCTGTGTGCTCCAAACTCAGCATTCTCTCTCGTGCTGCTTGTCCCTCGATATTTGTTTTTACAATGGTATCTTGATAATACCTAAGCTCCCTTAGTACCACTCGAAATTCCTCTTCGGAAATTGAACCGTCCTCAACCATTTTTTGTTGAATAAACTGACGGATTGTTTCGCTATTCGCTGCTGCATTATCAACACTTATTTTCTCTGATGAACCTTGTGCCGCTAATGATTGATGCACGTCTTTGCTTAGTTTAGCGAACACATCAGCCCGTAATTTTTCATTTTGGCTGGCAATGTCTAATGCTTTATCGAATAATTGGGGAGCCGCGTTCATCATTTGGATATAGAAGCCGTCAGCATCTCCAGTTGCTATATCGGATGAACCTGTTTTGATCATAGTTGTAATATAGTCGGGCTTCAATGAGGTGACTTCTTTCTCTTCCACAACGGTTTCCTCCTTCCATAGCGAATCCGTCATCGGATTCGTGGTTATCCTTAATATAGCACACAACCATTAAATTGTGAAGAGGAAAGGAATACTGTTCCTTATGTTTGAATATAGTAATATTGGGTGCCATCCGAGTATCCTGTAGAACCATTACGAACGAAATGGAGAGAGGACAATATCATGATAATTCAGACAGAACTTTTTTCATTTGCGTACATTCCTGCATGGTATGAACAACTCTATGAACTTGCGCAGTTTGCCATGCCGGAACCGTGGCGGTACAGATCCCCTGAGTTCAAATCACAAAATGACGAAACGCCAATTCTCGAACGATACATCCAACAAATCTTCCGCAAACAGGCTATCGACTTCAACTACGCACCGGATCAAATAAAGCAAGACGCAATCTTCTTTATCCGAAACAATATCGCTTGCTTCAATACTGGACTACTCACATCAAAGCTGCGGAACATCTACATGGTCTTTGAAAAGAATAAGCGCATGGATGCCATGCGCCAATGGTACTTCAAAGCCTTCGTCGATGAAAGCTCACCCCTGCTGAAATATGTGTCTCCGCTCCCTGAAAGACCTGCATATCCAATCAAACAATGGAATACCTACTTCGATCCAGACTGGGAGATCCGCGTCAACGTTGACCATATCCTGAGTGACGCTGAAAACGTAGCACGACTTCCTGAGTCCATCCAGGACGCCTGGAACCTGCCTCTGCTGCTCGAAACGGCGGTAGAGATGGCTCGGCGCAGAGCACGCATAGACTGGAGCCTTGCGGTCCCACAGGCGTTCCAGAGCCGCCTACAATTTCTCCTGCCCATGTACCTGACACGCATGGACAAGCCCGATCTGGCGATGGCGCTCTCGGTCATGGATGGGTATTACATCGGCCATACCTGTCTTACGCTGGAGATGGCCTACCAAAATGCGCGCTTGCTGGCACGTCCCACGGCCAGATGGCTTGCTGATCTGGTGGAGCCTGAAAGTTACTATTGCGTCCAGGAGGAGAATCTTTTCTCAAGGAACTGATTTGCTCTCTTCATCAGATTAGAGGCTTAGGGAGCCTTTCAATTTTACAAAGAGAGGAAGGTAATCATTCTTTATCCCTTGGAAAATGTGCTTGGCAGATTCATCATCATAGGCATGGCGACTGGCACTGTTGGCGTCGAGCAAGGACAGCCATGTTGCCTCGTCGTCGATCAAGCCGGCGGTATAGGCTTGCCGCATGGTCGCCTTGGGGCTGTCGATGCCGACGTAGCCATCTGCCAGCAGCGCTTCGTGACAGGCTCTCCAAGCCATCTCTGACGCGATCTCGAAGCGGTGGAGCACACCGTCGCGGATGACCGTGCTGGGGCTTGTCTGGGCCTCCACGACGGCCTCCTGTAATTTCAGGAGCGCATGAGAGAATTGTTTCGCGTATTCTTTATGACGCTCCAGGAGCACGATGCCGCTTTCCTCAATCTCTTTCAAAAAAGCGGGATCGGTGTCACGCCGGACGACCACGGTGTCGATCTTCAAGAGGGTGGGCAGATCGTCAAGAGCAGAAAGAAAAGCCATCTCATTTCGGGGGAGCAGACCGTAGGTAGCGAGGTCGATGTCGCTGTTCGCACGAAAATTACCGCGCGCATGGGAACCGAACAGCACGAGTTTCAAAACTTCATGCCGCTCGGCGATGGCCCTGATCTGCTCGATCAGCGAATCGGACAAGCCATACATGCGCCGCGCCTCCTAAAAAGTTGAAATCAAAGATTGAGGGGATTCGATTTCTCGAATCCCCTCGGGATGGTGGAGCATAGGGGATTCGAACCCCTGACCTCAACGATGCGAACGTTGCGCGCTACCAACTGTGCTAATGCCCCATGTTAAATTGTTCCCCTAAAAAGTGGGGGACAGCCCCAACTTCCGAAGATCGGGAGCCGGGAGGCAGATTCTCTGCCGAGCGGACTCGCGAGATTCGCGTGAGCGGATCGAGGGAGGCCGCGAAATTGCTCGTCTGAGCGGTCGATTTGGGGCGACACTGGAGGAGGTTCGTTCTACCAACTGTGCTAATACCCCAAGTTTTGAGTTTTGGCGCCGGGGGAACGTTTTGTTCCGGGGCGCTTGCTGTGTGAGGCTGAATTCCTCAAACTTGCAGGTTGTATTATACCACCTGGGAGCGTGGATTGCAAGGGGGATTTTTGTAAATTTCTTTGAGCGAACGTCGAAGGCAGCCGGGGCGGCCGGGGTTGGCGCTGCGGTTTTGCCTTGACAGGGCTTCGATCCTGCTTTAAAATTATAGAAGGAATACTGTTGGCGGCGAGGATGATGGCGGCATGGCTCTTCGAAACGCATTGCGGCGCGCGCTGATCGCGCTCCTGGTTGCGCTCCTGGCGCTGGCTCCGGCGGGGGCGGCGCGCCTTTCTGCGTATGCGGAGGAGGCGGACGCCCTGCTGCGGGTGCAGGTTTCGGTGCGGCCGGAGGGGCTGATCGAGCCGGGCGACGTGATCCTGAGCTTCACCATCGAGAACGTGTCGGACGTGGAGGCCCGGGACGTATACCTCGCCTCGGCGGACGGGCTGATCTTCGAGCCGGTGGGCCAGATCGCGCCCGGGGAGACGCGCACCTTCAGCCGCCAGCACAGCGTCACCGAGCGGGAGCTGGAGGCCGGCGAGATCGACTATACCATCAGCTACGACGATCCCACCGGCGGCGGCGTCAAGGCCAACTACGGCGTGCGTGCGCAGATTCGCCGCAGCGACGCCCAGCCCGCCGCGGAGTTCACCCGCCAGTTCTCCAGCCGCAGCGTGGAGGAGGGTGGCACGCTGACGGTCACCTACCGCGTGCGCAACACCGGCAACGTGCCGCTGACGGAGCTGCAGGTGCGCGACGATCTGGGCAACTACACGGGCCGGGTGGAGATGCTGGACGTGGGGGAGAGCCGCACGCTGATCAACCGCACCAGCGTCACGGCGACGGCGGTGTCCTCCGCGCGGCTGAGCTATCGGGTCGAGGGCGAGGAGGAGGCGCGGGAGGAGGCGCTCTCGGACGTGTCCGTGGGCGTGGCGAGCGCGGGGCTCACGAGCGAGTTCAGCGCGGACTACTCCGCCTTCTCCCGGAGCAGCGCGAACGTGGTGCTGACGCTGACGAACACCGGCAGCGTGGGCTACCGCGACCTGTGCGTGATCGACGATCTCTACGGCGGCGTGATCGCCGACGAGCTGACGCTGCCCGCGGGCGGCGAGCCCGTGGAGGTGAGCCGCGGCTATAGCCTGCGCGGCGAGCTGGGCTTCCGCTGGCGCGTGACGGGCCGGAGCGAATCCGGCGCGGAGGTGGACTTCACCACCGATACCCTGGCGCTGCCGGTGCGGGAGGTGGGCGCGGACGCGGCGATGCGCGTGGCCGTGCGCGCCCTGACGCCCAAGATCCGCCGGGCCGGGGACGTGGCGATGCGCGTGTACATCGAGAACGTGGGCGGCGCGGAGCTGCGCGACCTGGTGCTCTCCGAGGACGGCATGGGCGACCTGATCAGCTTCGCCGTGCTGCCCATCGACGGCACGATCCAGCGGGACTTCACGCTGCACGTGGGCGACAACGTGACCTACGGCTTCTCGGTGCGCGCCACGGACGCCGGGGGAGCGGCGATCTCCGCCACGGCGTCGCCGGTGCAGGTGGTCATTGCCGCGGACGGCGCGCTGCCGGCGGGCGCGCAGCAGCTGATCGAGTTCAGCGGCGGCTCCATCAAGATCGGCGGAAGCTCCACCTTCGCGATCCTGCTGCTGGCGGGCTTCACGGTATTGCTGGTGCTGATTGTGATGCTGATCATCGCCAGCCACCGGGCGAGGGTTCAGCGGGAGCAGCGGGCCGCCGAGAGCAGGCGGCGCAGGGAGGAGCTGGGCAAGACCGGCCGCGTCACGCCGCTGCGCGAGGCGCAGAAAACCAAGAGCAAAGGACGGAATACCT
>CANQGC010000133.1 GCA_947600345.1 uncultured Clostridia bacterium | reverse complement strand
CACGAGGCCGTGCTCGCGGGCGCGCAGGCGCAGGTCGAGGCACAGGTGAAGCAGGCCGCCGAGGCGCAGGTTCGCCCCGCCGTGGAGGCCGCCGCGAAGCAGAAGATACTCGACGCGCTGCGCTCGAAGGACGAGGCGACGCTGGATGCCATCATCGAGCAGCAGATGCAGAGCGCGGAGGTTCAGGCGGAGATCGAGCAAAACGTGGCGGCGATGCTGCAATCCTCGCCGGTTCAGTCGATGATCGACGAGCAAATGAAGCAGAAGGTGCGCCCGGAGGTGGAGGCCGCCTATGAAGCGGAGATCAGGACCCAGGTCGAGGCCCAGGTCTGCGACCAGATCCGCCAGCAGGTGAGCGCCGCAATCGAGGCGGAGATCCGCGAGGCGGTCGAGGCCGCGTTCGCCGCCACGCCGGAGCCCACCGAGACGCCCGAGCTTGAGCCCACGGATACGCCCGAGGCCAATTCCACGGACGCGCCGGAGGCAGAGGGCACGGACGCGCCCGCCGGTGTGCTCGGCGCGCCGGAGGACTCGGAGGAAGGAGCCAACAGCGCGATGGGCGCGGAGTCCACGGACGGCGCTGCCGGTGAACCGAGCGCCGAGGCCGCTTCCGACTCGACGCAAGCGGACGCCGCGAGCGAATCACCCGAGGCGAACCCCGACATGGATGCCACAGGCGACTCTCCCGAAGTAACGGCCAAAGCCGACGCACCCACGGAAGAGAAGGACGCGGAGCCCAACTCCGATGCAAAGGACGAGCAGGAGTCCAAGGACGAATCCGAACCGGAGGCAGAAGCAGAAGCAAAAGCAAAAGCCAAGGCAGAGCCCGAACCAGAGCCCGAACCCAAAGCTGAGCCTGAGCCCAAGGCTGAACCCGAACCCAAGGCCGACCCCGAACCGAAGCCCGAACCCAAGCCCGAACCCAAGCCGGAGCCCAAGTCGGAGGGCAGCGTGCTCGACCGCCTGGGCGACTCCGCCGAGGCCGAGGAGCTCCCCCCGGAGCAGCAGATCGAGGCCGAGGTGCGGCGGCGCATGGCCACGCCCGAGGTGCAGGCGCAGATCGACGCGGCGGTCAAGGCGAAGATGTCGGAGGAGGAGACGCTCTCGCTGATCCAGTCCCAGACGGCCGAGAAGCTCGCCTCCGAGGAGATCCAGTCGGCGATCGACGCGGAGACGGCGGAGCGCATCGCCGACCCCGAGCTTCGCGCCCAGGCGGACGCCATCGCCGAGCAGACGGTCCGCGAGCAGGTGGAGGCCGCCGCCCGGGACAAGATTCGCTCCACGATTGAGAACCTGTCCGACGCGGAGATCGAATCCATCGCGGAGCAGCAGATGTCCACCGAGGCGATCCGGGGCCAGATCGACGCCGCCGTGGCGGAGCAGATGGAGAGCGAGGCGGTGCGGTCGCAGATCGACGCGAACGTGGCGGCGCAGATGGAGTCCCCCGAGGTGCAGGCGATGATCGAGGCCGAGGAGGAAAAGCAGCTCGCCAGCGATTCCCTGGCCAAGACCATCCAGTCCGAGACCGGCAAGCAGATGAAGACGAAGGAGGTCCAGCGGCTGATTCAGCAGAACATCGAGGAGCAGATGGCGACTTCGAAGGTCGCCTCCCAGGTCGCCAGCACGATCGAGGAGCAGATGAATTCCAGCAAGGTGAAGAATCTCATCGAGGAGGAGATGGAGAAGCAGCGCCAGAGCAAGACCTACCTGGATCAGGTGGCCGAGGCGCTGGAGGAAAACGGCGAGAACGGCGAGGCATACCAGTCTCTGTCTGAGCTGCGGGATTCCATGGACGGCCTGTCCGACTTCTACGACGGATTGGTGGAGTACACCGACGGCGCGAGCGAGCTGGCGAGCGGCGCCAGCGAGCTGCTGGACGGCAGCAACGAGCTGGCGGGCATCTATGACGGGAAGGAGGATTCCCCGGACAACACGGGCATGGGCAAGCTGCTTGACGGCGCGAAGCAGCTCTACAGCGGCACCCAGGAGCTCAAGGACGGCACGGCGGAGTTCCGCGGCAAGACGAGCGCGCTGGATTCGGACGTGCACACGGAGATCGATGACATGGTCGCGGAGAAGACCGGCTCCGGCGTCGCCGTGGAATCGTTCCTCGACGCGAGGAACCGGAACGTCGAGAGCGTGCAGTTCGTCATCACCACGGCGAGCATCCACGCGAAGGAGGCCGCCGAGGAGCCGCAGGCCGAGCCCCAGGACAAGGGCTTCCTGGACAAGCTGCTGGATCTGTTCCGCTGAGCTCCCCCGCCGCGCCGCGAGGCGGCGAGGGTCGACCCGCTCCAAAACGCGAAATCTGGCTTCCACGCCGTGGAGCCAGATTTCGTTTTCGCTTCGGGGCCCGCCCGGAGGGGCGCGAGGGGATTCTATTTCCCCTTCGCGGTGAGCGCCTCCAGCACCTGGTAGCGGTACATCTGGAGGTTCTTGGTCATGGCCAGCGCCTCCTCCATGTCCATATCGACGATGCCGCCCTCCTGGGTGCCGATGACGCGGTTGCCCTTGCCCGCCAGCAGGCACTGCACCGCCTCGTAGCCCATGCGGCTGGCGGTCTCCCGGTCGCGGGCGGTGGGCGCGCCGCCGCGCTGGATGTGGCCCAGCACCGTCACACGCGGCACGATGCCCAGTTCCTCCTCGATGCGCTTGCCGATCTCCACCGCGCTGCCCGCGCCCTCGGCCACGACAATCATGAAGTGCGTGGTGCCGCCCAGGCGCAGGTTCTGGATCTTCTCCACCACGTCGCGCTGGAAGTCCACCTCGCGCTCGGGAATCAGCACGGCGTTCGCGCCCACCGCGATGCCCACGTAGAGCGCCAGGAAGCCCGCGCGCCGGCCCATGACCTCCACCACCGAGCAGCGCTCGTGGGACTGCATGGTGTCGCGCAGCTTGTCGATGCACTCGATGGCCGTGTTGCTGGCGGTATCGAAGCCGATGGTGTAGTTCGAGCAGCCGATGTCGTTGTCGATGGTGGCGGGAATGCCCACCACGCTGAGCTCCTGCCCCGACTCCGCCACCTGGCGCGACAGCGCCAGCGCGCCCTGGAAGGTGCCGTCGCCGCCGATGGCCACGATGCCGTCCAGCCCCAGCAGCTTGCAGGTGGCGATGGCGCGGGCGCGGCCCTCGCGGTCGAGGAACTCCTTGCTGCGGGCGGTGTAGAGTATCGTGCCGCCCTTGTTGATGATGTGGCTGACGCTCTGGCTGTCCAGGCGCACGAAGTCGCTGTTGATCAGCCCGCTCCATCCCCTGCGGATGCCGATGCACTCCAGGCCGTTGTCGATGGCGGTTCGCACCACCGCGCGCACCGCGGCGTTCATGCCCGGCGCGTCGCCGCCGCTGGTCAGCACGCCGATTCGCTTCATCTTTCCGTTCATATTCCATTCCTCCCGATGGGCCTCAATTCCCGCCGATGAACCTGGCTTCCTCCCGATGGGCGACGTCCACCGCCGCCCCTGCCGCGTCCGGCTCGGTGAAATGCCGGTTTGTCCGTCGGTTTGATTCCCTCTTCTCTTTCGATTTGCTCCATTATAGCATATGTGCGGATTTGCGGCAAGTAAAAAGATTTGCGGGCGCGCTCCGCGATCTCAAAAACATTTTACTGAATGGAAAAATTTTCGTCAAGCCCTTGACAAAGCGAGGCCTTTGCGCGATAATGTACAAAACCGATGAGGGAGCGTAAGTAGGTTGCGCTGGTCCCCTTCAGAGAGCCGCGGATGGTGGAAGCGTGGCGGAGAGCGCGGAATTGAATGGGCTTCCGAGGGCGAACGGAAACGGAGCGCACGCAGCCGCGGCGCGCCTCGGAATATGGGAGACGGATTGGTCCACCGTCAACGGGACCGGCATCGAAGAGTATGCGCAGAGTGGGCGCGTTCGCGCCAAGCCGGGTGGCACCGCAGGAAGCATCCTGTCCCAGCAAGCAACTTGCCGGGGCAGATTTTTTTGGTCCGGCGAAGAATCGACGAACCAGAAGGAGGTTTTCAAGATGAGCGACATTCCCTACAAGATCTACCTGGACGAGAGTGAAATGCCCAAGGCGTGGTACAACCTGCGCGCCGACATGAAAAACAAGCCCGCGCCGCTGCTCAACCCCGGCACCCACCAGCCGATGAAGGCCGAGGAGCTCGCGCCGGTGTTCTGCGACGAGTTGATCAAACAGGAGCTGGACAACGACACGCCCTACTTCGAGATCCCCCAGGAGATTCGCGAATTCTACAAGATGTATCGCCCCTCCCCGCTGGTGCGCGCCTACTGCCTGGAGCAGAAGCTCGGCACGCCCGCGCACATCTACTACAAGTTTGAGGGCAACAACACCAGCGGCAGCCACAAGCTCAACTCCGCCATCGCCCAGGCCTACTACGCCAAGAAGCAGGGCCTGAAGGGCGTGACCACCGAGACCGGCGCGGGCCAGTGGGGCACGGCGCTGTCCATGGCCTGCTCCTACTTCGACCTCGACTGCAAGGTCTACATGGTCAAGGTCTCCTACGAGCAGAAGCCCTTCCGCCGGGAGGTCATGCGCACCTACGGCGCCTCCGTCACCCCCTCCCCGTCGATGGAGACGGAAGTCGGCAAGCGCATACTGGCCGCCCATCCCGGCACCACCGGAAGCCTGGGCTGCGCCATCTCCGAGGCTGTGGAGGTCGCCACCAGCACGCCCGGCTACCGCTACGTGCTGGGCAGCGTGCTCAATCAGGTGCTCCTGCACCAGTCGGTGATCGGCCTGGAGACCAAGACGGCGCTGGACAAGTACGGCGTCAAGCCCGACGTCATCATCGGCTGCGCCGGCGGCGGATCGAACCTGGGCGGCCTGATCGCGCCCTTCATGGGCCAGAAGCTGCGCGGCGAGGCGGACTACCGCATCGTGGCCGTGGAGCCGGCCTCCTGCCCCAGCTTCACCCGGGGCAAATTCGCCTACGACTTCTGCGACACGGGCATGGTCTGCCCGCTGGCGAAGATGTACACGCTGGGCAGCAACTTCATCCCCGCGCCCAACCATGCCGGCGGCCTGCGCTACCACGGCATGAGCTCCATACTGTCCCAGCTCTACCATGACGGCTACATGGAGGCAACGTCCGTGCCCCAGACGAAGGTCTTCGAGGCGGCGGAGCAGTTCGCCCGGGTCGAGGGCATACTGCCCGCGCCGGAGAGCGCCCACGCCATCCGCGTGGCCATCGACGAGGCGCTCAAGTGCAAGGAAACCGGCGAGGCCAAGAACATCGTCTTCGGCCTGACCGGCACCGGCTACTTCGACATGGTGGCCTACGAGAAGTTCCACGACGGCCTGATGGACGACTACATCCCCACCGACGCCGAGCTGGAAGCTTCCTTTGCCACGCTGCCGAAGGTGGACTGAGCATCCAAAAGAGGGCGCAGGGCTCCGATTTCGCAACAAATCGGAGCCCTGCGCTTTTATCCCGGCGCGGCTCTGGGCGCAGCGGCCGGACGCAGCGAGCGCGAACCGCCCGCGCGCCGAGCCTGGCGCGCGTCAGACGCGGGTAGCGTTCCGCTCCAGGTCGTAGTCGTGGGGCGCCTTCCCCTTCGCCTTGCGGCCCACGGCGATGGCAATCTCAAATTCGTAGCCCTCGGGGAACTTCAGCGCCCCGGCGAAGCGCTCAGCCTTCCCGCCGAGCATGGCGTCCTTGATGCAGCCGATGATGACGCTGCCCAGCCCCAGGCCCTCGGCGGCCAGGGCGATGTTCTCCACCGCGATGCCCGCATCCAGCGCGCTCCAAGGGAAGGCCCGGTCGCCGCTCAGGATCAGCACCGTGGGAGCGCCGTAGTAAAAGTTCGCGGCGGGAGCCTGAACGCCGGCCAGGGCATTCTTCTCCGCCTCGATCTCAGCGAGGATGGGATTCCCATCCTCCACCACCGTGATGTGGATCTCCTGCTTGTTGGCCGCCGTGGGCGCCTGAAGCCCGGCCCGGACCAGCGCCTCCAGTTCCTCTTCGCTCAGCTTCTCCGCCTGATAGCCGCGGGTGGAGCTGCGCATTTCGATGGCGTTGAGAATGTTGTTCATAACGATGACCTCCTGTATCATGCTTTGCCGGTTCGGCTTTGCCCCATTATATACCCTTTCGCTGGGAAACGCAAGCCTTCATTTCCCGCGCGCAAGAACCTGCGCGCGCATTCACGAATCGCAGTACTGCAGCACGGCCGCCAGCGCGATCTTCATGCCCGCCAGCAGCGCGGACTTGCTCGTCCATTCCTCCCGGGTGTGCGCTCCGCCGCCCTGCGCCGCGCCGATGGTCACGGCCGGGATGCCCAGCGCCAGCGCGCTGTTGGCGTCCGTGGAGCCCGCGTTCTCCGGAATCTCGTTGCCGGAGTAGCGCTCCATGATGTCCTTCATGCGCCGCGTCAGCCCGGCCTGGCGATCCGCGTCCACATCGCCCGCGCAGGGACGCACGCCCACGACCTCCACCTCGACGCTCACGCCCCTCTCCCGGAATTCCCGGATGGCTTCGTCGAACTGCGCCTCCATCTCGGCGAGGCAGCCCCGATCCTCCGAGCGGAACTCGTAGAGCATGCTGCACGCGGCGGGGATGCTGTTGACCGTCGTGCCGCCCTCGATGACGCCCACATTGTAGGTGGTCTTCGCCCTCGTTGGCACCTGCTGCCGGTCCAGGCGGCAAATCAGCTCCGCCATCTGGGCGATGGCGTTGGCACGGCCGAAGTCGGAATAGGAGTGCCCGCCCCCGGTACGGATGGTAACCCGCATGCGGCGGGAGCCGACCGCGCGGCTGACGATCTCGTCCATGTCCCCGTCGATGGAGATCATCTCCGTCACGCGGCTTCCCCACGCCTCCAGGATGCGCCTGCTGCCCTTGAGGTTCCCGAGCCCCTCCTCGCAGCTGTTCGCCGCGATCACCAGTCCATGCCTCGGCCGCAGGCCGCTGTCGAGCAGATACTTGGCCGCCATCAGCAGGTTGACGAGGTTCGCCGTGTCGTCGCCGATGCCGGGCGCGCACAGCTGGTCGCCCTCCTCCCGCAGCGGCAGCGCCTCCTCATCCGGAAACACCACGTCCGTGTGCGCCATGAGAATCGCGACCGGGCCCTCCTCCGCCGCGCCGATGGGCAGGATCACGTTCAGCGCGTCGTCGATGTACGCGCCCCGCGCGCCCTGCCGCGCCAGCCAGTCCCGGATAAACTCCGCCCGCCGCTCCTCGTGGCCCGACGGCGCGCCAATGCGCCCCAGCGTCCGCAGCAGCTCCACCGCCTCCGCGTGGTTCGCCTCGCACCAGCGAAGCTGTTCCTCATTCAACATGACCATCCCTCATTCCCTCCAGGGCAGCTTCACGTCCGACACCTCGAGCTTCATCACGTCCTGGAGGTCGTAGGTGATGCCGTTCTCCTCCAGCTCCTTCAGAAACGCGTTGACATACAGCGGGCTGGAGAAGGGCTGGGTGAAGTCGATGGTGAACTTGCCGTTCACGGCGGAGATTTCGATCAGTATCGTCTCGCCGGTGCTGCACGTCCACAGCCGGAAATCGCGGATATACTTTTCCGCCTCCCGGTAGTTCGCCTTTCCCACGTAGCTCACCGTGGAGGAGACGAGATTGTTCGTCATTTCGTCGATCACCTTCGAGACGGCGACGCGCTGCTGATCCGTCGGCTGGGACAGGATCATCCGAGTGAT
>CANQGC010000132.1 GCA_947600345.1 uncultured Clostridia bacterium | reverse complement strand
ACCCCCGGATGCTGCTGATCGACGAGGTGTCCATGGGCCTGATGCCCATCATGGTCAACACCTGCTTCAAGATCATCAAGCAGCTCAACGACGACGGCATCACCGTGCTCGTGGTGGAGCAGAACGCCAACAAGGCGCTCAAGGTCGCCCACCGCGGCTACGTGCTGGAGACGGGCAACATCACCCTCACCGACACCGCCGAGAACCTGCGCAGCAACGACACCGTGCAGAAGGCGTACCTGGGGAACTGATAAATTAAAATCGGGGCGGCATATCAGCCGTCCCGATTCTCGAGGAGCGCCCAGGCGATGATCGCCGCGCCGCCGGATTCGACGCGCAGCCGCGCCGCCTCGCCCGAACTTGCGAGGCTGTCGCCGGGCAGGAGCGCGAAGGTTTCGCCGTCCAGCGCGACCTCCAGCCTCCCCCGCGCGCAGAAGAACAGCCGGCAGGGGCAGCCCGGCAGCGCCGCGAAATCCTCGCTCGCCGCGCCCCGCAGCACGCGCACGTCCCCGGCGCAGCGGCCCTTGCGTAACATCAAATTGAAGTCCTGGGCCCGGCCCCGGGAGTGGGTCCGCGCCGCGCCGTCGAAGCGGTGCGAAGTCAGCGGCGGAAGCGTCACGGGCTCGCCGCCGTCGTGGCGGAGGGTCAGCTCCCCGTCCAGCGGCAGTATGATGCGCTCGTAGTCCGGCAGCGGCGTGAATTCGGACTCGTCCAGCTCCACCACGGCGGAGCTCACGCGGTAGAGGAAGTCGCGCCCGGCGTAGCTGGCGCCCTCCGGCCCCAGGGCGAGCTCGTAGGTGACGCCGCCCTGCCAGCGGCCGCAGGGGCATTCGTCCAAGTGGCGGACGCGGTATTCTGCCTTCACGGCAATCCCTCCCTTGGAATGAAGAATTCAAAATGGAAGATCGATACCACGATTATAACACAGGCATGTTAAAATGCAATCAGCAAGCAAAACTGCGACGAAAGGAGAGGCTTTCATGAACTTCAACCTGGACGTAAACGATGCGATGACCATCAAGCTCGACTACGAGCTGCCGCCCTATCCCAAGTTTGTCGAGGGCATCCGCCGCGCCCCGAAGCGCGAGTCCCACCTGACCCAGGCGGACAAGGAGCTGGCGATCAGGAACGCGCTGCGCTACATCCACCCGGACCACCACGCGCAGATGGCGAAGGAGTTCGCCGAGGAGCTGGAGACCCGCGGCCGCATCTACGGCTACCGCTTCCGCCCCGAGGGCAAGCTCTACGGCAAGCCCATCGACGAGTACAAGGGCAACTGCATCGAGGGCAAGGCGATGCAGGTGATGATCGAAAACAACCTGGACTTCGAGGTCGCGCTGTACCCCTATGAGCTCGTGACCTACGGCGAGACCGGCCAGGTCTGCCAGAACTGGATGCAGTACCGCCTGATCAAGAAGTACCTGGAGCAGCTCACCGACGAGCAGACGCTGGTGATGATGAGCGGCCACCCGCTGGGCCTGTTCCGCTCCCACAAGCTCGCGCCCCGGGTGATCACGACCAACGCGCTGATGGTGGGCATGTTCGACGACAACGACAGCTTCAACCGCGCCGCCGCCATCGGCGTGGCCAACTACGGCCAGATGACCGCCGGCGGCTGGATGTACATCGGCCCCCAGGGCATCGTGCACGGCACGTTCAACACGCTGCTCAATGCCGGACGCCTGAAGCTGGGCGTGCCCAAGGAGGGCAACCTCCAGGGCAAGCTGTTCGTCTCCGCCGGTCTGGGCGGCATGAGCGGCGCCCAGGGCAAGGCGGCGGAGATCGCCGGCGCCGTGGCCATCATCGCCGAGGTGGACATCTCCCGCATCATGACCCGCTACGACCAGGGCTGGGTGTCCTGCGTGGTGGAGAGCTGCGAGGAGGCCGTGCGCATCGCGAAGGAGAAGCTTGCCGAGGGCGCGGCCTGTGCCATCGCCTACCACGGCAACGTGGTCGACCTGCTGGAGTACCTGATTGCCCACGACGTGCACGTGGATCTGCTCAGCGACCAGACCTCCTGCCACGTGCCCTACGATGGCGGCTACTGCCCCCAGGGCATCAGCTTCGAGGAGCGCACCCGGATGCTGGCCGAGGAGAAGGAGGAATTCTGCAAGCTGGTGGACAGGACGCTCCAGCACCACTACGAGCTGATCTGCCAGCTCCACGAGCGCGGCACCTACTTCTTCGACTACGGCAACAGCTTCCTGAAGGCCGTGTACGACACCGGCGTCAAGAGCATCTGCAAGAACGGCGAGAACGACCTGGACGGCTTCATCTTCCCCTCCTACGTGGAGGACATACTGGGGCCCCAGCTCTTCGACTACGGCTACGGCCCGTTCCGCTGGTGCTGCCTGAGCCGCAAGCCCGAGGATCTGCACAAGACCGACATGGCCGCGATGGCCTGCATCGACCCCGACCGCCGCTATCAGGACCGCGACAACTGGGTCTGGGTGCGCGACGCCGAGAAGAACAAGATGGTCGTGGGCACCCAGTGCCGCATACTCTACCAGGACGCGCTGGGCAGGATGAACATCGCCCTCAAGTTCAACGAGATGGTGCGCAACGGGGAGATCGGCCCGGTCATGCTGGGCCGCGACCACCACGACACCGGCGGAACCGACTCGCCCTTCCGCGAGACCTCGAACATCAAGGACGGCTCGAACATCATGGCCGACATGGCGACCCAGTGCTTCGCCGGAAACTGCGCCCGCGGCATGAGCCTGGTGGCGCTGCACAACGGCGGCGGCGTGGGCGTCAGCAAGGCCATCAACGGCGGCTTCGGCATGGTGCTCGACGGCAGTGAGCGCGTGGACACGATCCTGCGCATGGCGATGCCCTGGGACACGATGGTGGGCGTATCCCGCCGCTCCTGGGCGCGCAACGAGAACGCCATCGAGACGGCCATCGAGTACAACCGCAAGTTCGCGGCCACCGACCACATCACGCTGCCCTACGTGGCGGACGAGACACTGGTGCGCGATGCCCTGGCGAGCGTGGAAGGAAAGTAATCCAAAGAGAATATTAGCAAGGAAGGGCCCTCCGCACGGAGGGCCCTTGAGAGGAGCAGAGCGATGAATCAGATCATGGAGTGCGTGCCGAACTACAGCGAGGGCCGGGACATGGCCAAGATCGAGCGGATACTGGACTGCTTTCGCGGCCGCGAGGGCGTGAAGCTGCTGGACTACAGCTACGACAAGAACCACAACCGCAGCGTCGTAACCGTGGTGGGCGAGCCCGAGCCGCTGCGCGACGCGGTGGTGGATTCCATCGGCGTCGCCGTGGAGCTGATCGACATGACGAAGCACGAGGGCCAGCATCCCCGCATGGGCTGCGTGGACGTGATACCCTTCATACCGATCCGCAACTGCGGCGTGGAGGACGCCGACCGCATCGCGAAGGAGACGGCGAAGATCGCCTCCGAGAAGTTCGGCCAGCCCTTCTTCCTCTACGAGCAGTCCGCCTCCGCGCCGCACCGGCAGAACCTGGCCGAGGTGCGCAAGGGGCAGTTCGAGGGCATGGCCGAGAAGATGAAGGATCCCCTGTGGAAGCCCGACTTCGGCCCGGACCACCCGCACCCCACCGGCGGCGTGACCGCCATCGGCGCGCGCCCGGCGCTGATCGCCTACAACGTAAACCTGGACACGCCGGACCTGGAGATCGCATCGAAGATCGCGAAGCGCATCCGCTACATCGGCGGCGGCCTGCGCTACTGCAAGGCGCTGGGCGTGATGCTGGAGGATCGGAATCTTGCCCAGGTGTCCATCAACATGACCGACTTCAACAAGACCAGCGTCTACAGCATCGTGGAGATGGTGCGTATGGAGGCGAAGCGCTACGGTGTAAACGTGGTCGGCACCGAGGTCGTGGGTCTGATCCCCATGAAGGCGCTGATCGACTGCGCGGAGTACTACCTGCAGATCGAGAACTTCTCCATCGACCAGGTGCTCGAGAGCCGGCTGTGAGGTGCGCCATGGAGATGAAGCAGATGACCGTGGAGGAGCTCTCCGCGCTGACCGCCTCCAACGCGCCCGCGCCCGGCGGCGGTTCGATCTCCGCGCTGGCCGGGGCTTGCGGCGCGGCGCTGGCCTCGATGGTGGCGAATCTGACGATCGGGAAGAAAAACTTCGAGGGCGTGCAGGGGGAGATGGAGCGCATCGCCGCGCACGCGGAGCAGATTCGCGCCGAGCTGCTGGATGAGATGCAGCGCGACACCGCCGCCTTCGACGCCGTGATGGCCGCGATGGCGCTGCCCAAATCCACCGACGGAGAGAAGGCGAAGCGCCGCGAAGCGATCCAGAGCGCCATGAAGGGCGCGGCGGAAGTGCCACTGGGCGTGGCCGAGCGCGCGGCGTCGATTTTGCCGCTGGCGAAGGACGCCGTGCGGCTGGGCAATCGCAACGCCGTGACCGACGGCCTCGTGGGCGCGATGATGGCCCGCACCGCCGTGCTGGGCGCGCTGTTCAACGTGAAGGTGAACCTGGCCTCCATATCGGACGAGGCCTACGTGGCGAAGATGCGCGAGAGGTGCGACGCGCTTCGGGACTTCGCGATTCGCGCGGAGGCAGAGGTTCTCGCCCTGGCCCCGGAGCTCGCGTGAGGAGGGAGTATCCATGCACGATTTGTTGATCGAAAACATCGGCCTGCTGGCGACGCCCACGGGAACCGCCGCCAAGGCCGGAGCCGCCCAGGGGGAGATTTCCCTTCTGCAAAATGCCTGGATCGCGGTGGACGGCGAGCGCGTCGCCGCCGTGGGGACGGGCGATGCCCCCGAGGCCCGGGAGCGCTTCGACGCCTGCGGGCGGCTGGTGACGCCGGGCCTGGTGGACCCCCACACCCACCTGATCTTTGGCGGCTGGCGGGAGCACGAGCTGGCCATGAAGCTGCGGGGCGTGCCCTATCTGGACATCCTGGCAGCGGGCGGCGGCATACTCTCCACCGTGCGCAGCACCCGCGCCGCCACCCAGGAGGAATTGGAGGACAAGGCCGCCAGGGAGCTCAGGGTCATGCTCGCCCAAGGCGTGACCACCTGCGAGGCGAAGTCCGGCTACGGCCTGAACCTGGAGGAGGAGCTGAAGCTTTTGCGGGCGATCCGCTCGCTGAACGAGCGCCAGCCGGTGGAGCTCGCCGCCACGTTCATGGGCGCCCACGCCCTGCCCGAGGAGTGCAGGGATGACCGCGAGGGCTACGTGCGGCAGATCGTCGAGGAGATGATCCCCCGCGTCGCGGCGGAGGGCCTGGCCGAGTTCTGCGACGTGTTCTGCGAGACCGGCGTGTTCACGCCGGAGGAGTCCCGCCGCATACTGGAGGCGGGCCAGAGGCACGGCCTGAAGGCGAAGTGCCACAGCGACGAGATCGACCCCATCGGCGGCACCGAGATGGCCGGGGAGCTGGGCGCGGTGTCCTGCGAGCACCTGATCCGCTGCCAGCCCTCGGGCATCGCCGCGATGGCGAAGGGCGGCACCATCGCCTGCTGCCTGCCGGCCACGTCCTTCTACCTGAACGCCACCTTCGCCCCGGCCCGGCAGATGATCGAGGCGGGCGTGCCGGTGGCCTTCGGCAGCGACTTCAATCCCGGCTCCTGCCCGGTGAACTCGCTGCAGGTGGCGATGAACATCGGCTGCTACAAGTACCGCATGACGCCCGAGGAGTGCATGACGGCGGTCACGCTGAACGCCGCCGCCGCCATCCGCCGCGCCGACCGCATCGGCACGCTGGAGCCCGGCAAGCAGGCGGACATGCTCGTCTGGGACGCCGAGAACCTGGACTACCTCTTCTACCGCTTCGGCACGAACCTGGTCCGCACGGTCTTCAAGCGCGGCCGGAAGCTGCTGGACGCAAAAACATGACCCTTCCCCCGTCCCGGCATTCAAGAATGCCGGGACGCTTCATGCCGCCGGACAGGCTCGCACCGCCCGCTTCCGAAGCGCTTCATCGTCGCCCTGTCGTCCTTTCAATGCTTCTTATCCATCAAGATCCTCAGGCAGTTCCGGTGCTCTTGCAAGACGCGATCCGCGCAAAACGCGCCGTCCCACACCCGATGGAAGGCGCGGAATCCTTCAAGGCCTCCGGAGGAAGGCGCAGCGCGGACTCGCCCTCTTATTTTTGGAAGCGGGATTGGCCGCGTCTCCTGGAGCTTCGCGGGTTCGCGCTGCCTCTTCGGCGCCGATTCCTTCGATCTTTGCGGCAGGATTTCCCAAAAAGCGGGTTTGATTTCATGAAAGTCGGGGATGAAATGTTGAAGATCGTTCGAAAATGCTTTATAATAAGCGAGAGAGAGGATCGGCCTCATGTGGGGGCTTCGGCGCGGCGCCGGAGCAAGAGGCGCGCGATGAACCGCAGGCAATAAAAGCGTCCGCTTTCGTTCGCTTTTATATAGAAATCAAATTCAAGGAGTGCAGTGCAATGAAGTACGAGATTTTAGGCAGCAATCTTCCCGTGGTGGTGTGCCACCTGGAGAGCGGCGAGGCGATGATCAACGAGGGCGGCTCCATGAGCTGGATGAGCCCCAACATGAAGATGGAGACCTCGTCCAACGGCGGCGTCGGCAAGGCGCTGGGCCGCATGTTCTCTGGCGAGCGCCTGTTCCAGAACATCTACACCGCCCAGGGCGGCGCGGGCATGATCGCCTTCGCCTCCAGCTTCCCCGGCTCCATCCAGCCCTTCGACATCGCGCCGGACCGCGAGATCGTGCTGCAGAAGAGCGCCTTCCTGGCGGCGGAGTCCGGCGTGGAGCTGAGCGTGCATCTGAACAAGAAGCTGGGCGCGGGCCTGTTCGGCGGCGAGGGCTTCATCATGCAGAAGGTCTCCGGCCGGGGCGTCGTCTTCGCGGAGTTCGACGGCCACGTGGTGGAATACGAGCTCAAATCGGGCGACAAGATCGTCGTTGACACGGGCCACGTGGCGGCGATGGACGCGAGCGTCTCGATGGACATCAAGCGGGTCGAGGGCGTGAAGAACGTGCTCTTCGGCGGAGAGGGCCTCTTCCTCACCACGCTCGAAGGCCCCGGCCGGGTCTGGTTGCAGACCATGCCGCTGAGCAACGTGGCCGGCGTGCTGCGCCCCTACCTGCCCACGTCGAACTCGTAAGCGGCGCGCAATCCCCCTGGGACCGAGAAGGAGGTTTTCGGAATGAAACGACAATCCGTTTGGAAGCGCCTCGCCGCGCTGCTGCTGGCGCTGGCGCTGGTGCTGCCTGGCTTCGCGCTGGCGGAGGCGCCGGAGGATGCGAGCGCGCGGGACGGCCTGCCGTCCGTGGGCGAGCAGATGCACGGCTTCACCGTCACGGGCGTCTACCCCTACGAGTCGATGAACGCCCAGGCCGTGGAGTTCACCCACGACAAGACCGGTGCAAAGCTAATCTGGGTGGCCAACGATTCCACCGACCGCGCGTTTGTGGTCGGCTTCCGCACCCATGTGACGAACGACAAGGGCGTGCCCCACGTGTTCGAGCACGCCACGATCTCGGGCAGCGAGAAGTATCCCAACCCGAGCCTGTTCATGTCGATGTCCAACGGCACGTACAACACCTACATGAACGCCGTCACGAACAGTACCTACACCCACTACCCCAGCTCGTCCCTGTCTGAGGAACAGCTGCTCAAGTACGTGGACTTCTACCTGGACGGCGTCTACCACCCGCTGGTGGTGCGCGACGAGCGGCTGATGCAGCGCGAGGCCTACCGCTACGAGCTGCCCAGCGCCGACGCGGATCT
>CANQGC010000131.1 GCA_947600345.1 uncultured Clostridia bacterium | reverse complement strand
CGTCGTCGCCGGTTCGCCTTCTCGCTTCGAAGGAGAAGCGCACCTTCTGCTCGCTGACGGGCTTCTCCAGCCGCTCCATCTTTTCGAGCCGCTTCTCCCGGCTCTCGGCCAGCTTGATGGACTTCTCCCGGTTGTACATGCGGTAGCGCTGGATGATGGCCTCCTGGCGCGCGATCTCCGCCTGCTGGAGCTTGTACTCCTTCATCTGGCGCTCGATGTCCGCGCGGCGCTTGACGGAGAACTGGTCGTAGTTGCCCTCGTACTGGGTCAGATGCCGAAGCGAGAGCTCCGCCATGCAGTCGCAGACGGAATTCAGGAAGTAGCGGTCGTGGGAGATCACCAGCACCGTGCCCCGGTACTTCTTCAGCGTGTCCTCCAGCCACTGGGTGGACTGCAAATCCAGGTGGTTCGTCGGCTCGTCCAGCAACAGAAGCTCCGGCTGGGTCAGCAGCAATCGGGCCAGACACAGCCGCGTCTTCTCGCCGCCGGAGAGCACCCGCGCGGGGTCGTTTTCCCTGCCCTTTGCGAAGCCCAGGCCCGCCAGCACGCCCTGGATGCGGCTGGGCCACTCGTAGCCGCCGGAGCGCTCGAAGCGGTCCAGCAGGTTCGAATAGGACTTCGAAAGCTGGACGTACTCCGGGGAGTCCGGCGCGACTTCCGCGATCCGCGCCTCCTGGGCGCGCAGCTTGGCCTCCATCTCCCGCAGCGGCTCGAACACGCGCTCGAGCTCCTGCTGCACGGTGAGGTCGCTCTGGATGTCGGCCTCCTGGGTGAGCAGGCCCACGCGCGTGCCCTTCACCAGCGAGACCGTGCCCGCGTCGGGCTCCATCTGCCCGGCGATCAGCTTGAACAGCGTGCTCTTTCCGCTGCCGTTGACGCCGGTCAGGCCCATGCGGCTGCCGGCCTGCAGCGTCAGGTTCACGTCCTTGAGCACGGTGTTCATGGCGAAGGACTTGGTCACGTTTTGGATCGAAAGTAAGATCATGGATTCCCTTCCCACCTGCCGGACGCGCCGCAGGGCAGCACCCCGCCCGCGGTCACCGGCAGCACGATTTCGTCCGCCGAGACGCGCCCGCTCCTGCCGCGCGCGGCGGTCATCGTGAGCATGTTGTGGAGCACGGCGGGCTGCAGGCCCGTGGTGTAGCTGTTGATGAGCATGAACAGCGCGTCGTCCGCGAGCACCCGCTCGCAGGCCTCGACCAGGCCGAACAGCTCGTCCTCCAGCTTCCACACCTCGCCGCCCGGGCCGCGACCGTAGCTGGGCGGGTCCATCAGGATGCCCTCGTACCTCTTGCCCCGGCGCTCCTCCCGCTGGACGAACTTCAGCGCGTCGTCGATGATCCAGCGCACGCTGGTCTCATCGATCCCGGAGAGCTTGCGGTTCTTCCCCGCCCACTGCACCATGCCCTTGGCGGCATCCACGTGAGTCACGTGCGCCCCCGCCGCCGCGCAGGCGCAGGTCGCGCCGCCGGTGTAGCCGAAGAGGTTGAGCACGCGGATCGGGCGGTTCGCCCTGCGGATGAGCCCCGCCATCCAGTCCCAGTTGACCGCCTGCTCGGGGAACAGGCCAGTGTGCTTGAAGCCCGTGGGACGGACGTAGAACTCGAGTTCTTTGTAATGCACCGTCCAGCGCTCGGGCAGCTTGCGAAAGAACTCCCACTCGCCGCCGCCCCGGTTCGAGCGGTGGTAGTGGGCGTCGGCGCGCGTCCAGAGCTCCGGCCGCTGCTTCGGCCAGATGGCCTGGGGATCGGGGCGGCGCAGTATCACATCCCGCCAGCGCTCGAGCTTCTCCCCGTCGCCGGTATCCAGCACTTCGTAATCCTTCCAATCGGAAGCGACAAACATGGCATAACACCTCAGGATTTATTATAGCGGATTTTGCAAAAGGGGTCAACGTAGATTGGATGAAGAATCGATCCCGGCAAAGGATTGACTCCTCCATGGAAAAGTGATATATTTAACTTAATGAGAACATGTTAAGGGGGTTCTTCGATGAAAAAGATGAGGTCGCTCTTCCTTTGTCTGCTGGCGCTCATGATCCCGGCGATCAACGCGCCCGCGTTCGCGGATTATCTCTATCGTGAGGAATTCTATTATACGCCGGGTAAAGATTGCATCATTGCTGAAAGGTGGTGGGGAACGATCACGCTGAAAGGAAAGCAACCGGCCCGGATCTATTCGGATGGATATGATCTGGGGCTATCCATAGAAAACAGAACAAACAATTCCATTGAGGTGTACTTTGGGTACTACCTCAATGCAAATGAAGAAAACCAATATAAAACTGTTCCGAATAACCACATTCGGTTTCAAATCCCTGGAAACAGCACCCAGGATTGTTTTCTTCCGGTCGTTCCCGAAGCGTTTTTAGCCAGCGAAGACTACGACCCGGCAGATGTTGCAAAGATTCAAAGCTTCGCCGGAATTGATACCATGGAGTTTACAAAAGACGTGAACTATATCGCTCCGGTGAACGAGGGCGGGGGCACGATAATCGATATTTCTGAGCTGTATCTGATTCACTTCCTGCACTAATTCCATTATTATAACGATGGCGCTGCCGGATTGTACATGCGCGATTCGGCAGCGCCATCTTATTTTGTTTCTCTCAGAGCTCCAGCTCCAATACCTCCATGTCCCTCAAGCCCTGCTCCGCGAGCTTGGCGGGGATGTAGTTTTCGTTGAGGAAGAAGTCCTTTCGCACGCCGACTTGCCGGAAGCCGAGCTGTTCGTAGAAGCCCATCCGGCGCGCGCTCGTGCCGACCTGGAGCTTTTCGCCCAGGGGCTTGTACATGCGGATCAGGTGGCGCAAGAGCTCGCTGGCGTAGCCCTTGCCGCGCTCGTTTGCGTCCGTGGCAAGGTTGTAGAGCTCGAACGTGCCGGGCTCGGGCTCGCCGATCACCGCGACGGACACGGGCTTGCCGTGGGCGGCGAGCACGTACATGTCGCTCTCGTCCAGATACCTGTCGATCATCGCCTCGCTGGGGTCGGCTTCGAGCAATAGCGGCAGGTGCGCCCTCTTGCCGGTGCTGATCTTCTTGACCTCCATCGGCGCGAGCTCGCCCTTCGCCCAATGCCTGCGGCAGAGGGCGACGTAGCTCTCGTTGCCGCCCAGCACGATCTGCTCGCCCTCGCGGGCCACCACGCCGTCCACCACGCGGGCGTTGCAGGTGGCCTTGCGGCCGCACCAGCAGACCGTCTTGATCTCCTCGATGGTGTCCGCCCAGGCCATCAGCCAGGTGCTGCCCTCGAAGAGGTTGCCCTGGAAGTCGGCGCGCAGGCCGTAGCAGATGACCGGTATGTTGCGCTCGTCCACGATCTCCACGAGCTTCGCCACCTGGGCCTTGGTCAGGAACTGCGCCTCGTCCACGATGACGCAGTTGTAGGGGGACAGGTCGATGCCGTCCAGCTCCTCCACGTAGACGCAGGGCGCGCTCAGCCCGCTGCGCGAACCCACGATGCGTTCGCCGTCGCGGCTGTCGAGCCGGGGCTTCAGCATCAGCGCGTTCTGGCCGCGCTCGTGGTAGTTGTACTGCACCATGATGGCGTTCGCCGTCTTGGAGGAACCCATCGCGCCGTAGCGGAAGTAGAGCTTCGCCATGTCCATCATCCCCTTTGCGGAATGGGACAATATTCGACGCGGAGGGCCGCACTTCCTGTCAATCCCGCGAAAAAACTTGCCGGAGCGGCGCTTTTCGGGTACAATGGACGCAGAAGCATTTTCGCAAGGAGGCGCGGCATGAAGATCGCCGGAATCATCGCCGAGTACAACCCCTTCCACCTGGGGCACGAGTACCACATCCGCGAGACGCGCAGGGTCAGCGGCTGCGACTGCGTGGTCGCCTGCATGGCCGGAAGCTTCGTCCAGCGGGGCGAACCCGCGCGGCTGGACAAGTGGTCGCGGGCCGAGATGGCGCTGCGCTGCGGCGCGGACGCGGTGTTCGAGCTCCCGGCGGCCTGGGCGGTGCGGACGGCGGACGCCTTCGCGCTGGGCGGAGTCGCGATCCTGAGCGGCCTGGGCTGCGACCTGCTGTCCTTCGGAAGCGAAATCGCGGACATGGGGCTGTTGAACCGCCTGGCGGCGCTGGGCGAGGCCGAGCCGCCGGAGCTCTCCGCCGCCATTCAGCGCGGCCTGGCCGAGGGCAAGTCCCACGCCCGGGCCCGGGGGGAGGCCATCGCGGAGCGGCTGGGCATCGCGCCGGAGGCGCTGAACGCGCCGAACCTGGCGCTGGCGGTGGAATACCTGCGCGCCCTCCGCAAGCTGAATTCGAGTATGGAGCCGCTGGCGATCCGGCGGCGGGGCGACTATCACGGCGATGCCTGCCGCGGCGCGCAGGGGGCCACCCCCGCGCCGGAGAATTGCGGCGAAGCGAAGCGAGATTCCGCCCCGGCAAGCTGCGCTCGCGGCGCGGAGGGGAGCGCTGCGCGCCTGGCGGGCGCCGCTTCTCCCCCGGAGGACCGCTACGGCGCGCGGCAGGAGTTTGCCTCGGCCTCGGCCATCCGCGCGATGCTGGATCGCGGGGAGATGGAGGCCGCGCTGGCCTGCGTGCCGGGGGTGGCGCGGGAGTTGCTCGCCGCCGCGCCGGGGATGCACGCGCCGGACGATTTGCTGCTGTACGCGCTGCGCAACATGACGGAAGGCGAACTTGCGGCGCTGCCGGACGTGGGCGAAGGTCTGGAGCATCGGCTGGCGCGCTGCGCGTGGGAGGCAACGTCGCTTGCGGAGCTGATCGACATGCTCAAGTGCAAGCGCTACACCCGCGCGAGGCTGACGCGGCTGTGCGCCCACGCGCTGCTGGGCGTGACGCAGGAATTCCTCGCGGAGCATCCGCTGCCGGAGTATGCGCGGCTGCTGGGAATGCGGGAGGATGCGAAGCCGCTGCTCCGCGAGCTTTCGCGCCGCGCGACGCTGCCCATCGCGTCCGACCCGGTGAAGCTGCGGGACGATCCGATCTTCCAGCTCGAATGCCGCGCCACCGACCTGCGCGCGCTGTGCTGTGATGACCCGGAGAAGCGCCACGCCGGGCAGGAGTTCGCGCGGAAGTTCGTGCGAATCTGATCGCGGCGCTTCTCCGCCGAATCGGGATTCCGCATCCCATGCAAAGCAAAAGGGGAACCGGTCAACAAACCGACGCCTCCGGACGGAATCCATAAATAAGTCCACGGAGAACCCCCGCTCGAAGCGGGGGTTCTCCGTGGACGAGAGGAGTTGCCCCAAGCTTTCGCCCGGGGGCAACTCCGCTTAGGGCAACACCGCACAGATAAGGTGGTCGGCAGGCGAATGAATTTTTCGTCAGATGCAAGTGCAGATTTCGAAGGCTTACTGGAAGTAAGTCGAGGAATTTGCACGCCGCAGATGGCGGAAAAGGCATCGCCTGACGCGCCGCCGTTCTGTGCGGGGTTGCCTTAGGTCATTCCACGGGTTCCGGATCCGTGACGCTGACGACGTGGTCGTACCAGACGCCCTTCGTGCCGATCAGCGCCAAGTCGAAATCCGTATCCAGCGCCGGCACGGGAACGTCGAAGCCGAAGACTTCCTCCTCGTAGCCGTCGCTGTAGGTCACGGTATCGACGGTGGGCTCGAGCAGCGCCGCGCCCTCCAGCTTGGCGTCCTCGGCCTTGCCGGGGAAGAGGTTCACGATGTTCTTCGAGCCCAGCGAGATGTGGATCGTCATGACGCCGTCCTGGACGGTCAGCGTCCCCTTGCCTTCGCAGGCCTCGCTGACGCGGAACATGCTGCTGTCCGTCTTGAACTTGGCGGTGTAGATTCCGTCCGCCAGCGCGGGCGAATTCGATTCCGCAGAGGGGGCGGCTTCCTCCGCTCCCTCGGCCCAAGCGAAACCGAAAGCGCCCATCAGGCAGACCAGAAACAGACACAGTGCTTTCTTCATAGCGCCTTACACTCCTTCACGATCAGCCCTGGATGGCGGCGGCGGTGTGGGCGACGTAGATCTGCTGGATGGCGGCATCCCGGCCCAGGCCGGCGATCTGCGTGTCCACGCTGTCGAAGTTGCCGGAGGCCAGGAACATGCTCTTCCAGGAATCCTCCTCGTCGCCGGCCATGTCGTTGTTGGCGTGATCGCCGGCGACCACCATCAGGGGGCGCAGGATCACCTTGGTGTAGCCGGCCTCGCTGGTGGCGGCGATGATGGCGTCGCAGGCGGTCTCCTCGGGCTCGCCCTCCACGGTGCCGATGAACACGTTCTCGTAACCCAGATCGCTCATCTGCGACTGCATCTGGGAGTAGGATACCTTCGCGGTGTGGGACGTGCCGTGGCCCATGAACACGAAGGCCACGCCGTCCGCCTTGGCGGCGTCCAGGCTGTCGTAGCCGGCCTCGGCGACGGAAGCGGCGACGATGGCCTGCGCGACGGCGGCCTTGTCCGCGTTGATCGCGGCGGCATCGCTGCCGACCTCGCCCAGCAGCGGCTCGGCGACGGTGACGGATTCAAACTTGTCCGCGTACTCCTCGACGGCCTCGGTCATCTCGTCGTACTCGGCGCCGTGCATCAGGTGCGTGGGCTGCAGCACCAGGTGCTTCACGCCGTTGGCCACGGCGCGGTCCAGCGCCTGCTGCATGTTGTCGATCTTCTCGCCGTCGCGCGCCTGCACGTGGTTGATGATGATCTGCGCGGTGAAGGCGCGGCGCACGGACCAGTCGGGGTTCGCGGCCTGGATGGCCTTCTCGATGCCGCCGATGTCCATGGTGCGGCTATCGTTGAAGGATGTGCCGAAGCTGACGACCAGGATCTCGTTCTCGCCGATCTCGTCCGCATTCAGCGGGTCGTCCGCGGAGGCGTCGCCGGTGTCGCGGCCGAAGTAGTCGGGATCGGCGTTCTCGCCCTCGACCAGTTCCTTCTGGGCGTCGGTGAGCGCGTCCCAGGCGGCCTTGGCGGCCTCGCACTGAGCGTCGGTCTCATCGGTGCGGGACTGCACGTAGATGGCGTCGATCATAGCGGCAACCGCATCGGCGGCGGCCTGGTCGTCCTCGGCGAAGGCGCAGCTGAAGGAGCTCATCAGCAGCGTCAGCGCCAGCAGCAGGCAGAGCAACAGGGAAAAGTTCGTTTTCATGGGGATCATCCTTCCTGAATGAAATTTGCCGGGAATTGAAAAAGCGGCCGCATTTCTGCGACCGCAAGACTCAACAAAGGAAAGCTTGCTCCCTCTCTTTGGCGGAAGGGTGAATACTAACTTTGCGAGAAAATCGATCTGTGGACCGCAGATCTGAGATTCCGCATACAGGCAGGTCTCCTGACTCTGTTCATCGCCATCCGCCTCTTCCCAGTCTCCCAGTGATCATGGCGGGCAGCTCCCATACACAGTGACGGCATCGTTCCGGATTCGCACCGGATTCCCTCTTCACCCGTCTCTCGACGGGCACCCGTATGTTACAAACCCCGAATATTCAATTCCTGACGGTTTTATTATAGCACCTTTCGGGGAAAGCGCAACGATGAAATGGGATTTTAACATTTGAGCCGCAACGGGCTTTAATGAGAGTTAGTGGCGGGCTCTTTTGGGCTGAGAAGCTTCCGCTTCTCACCCCAAAAAATCGCCGCTGCGGCCCGCGGTATGGTTACGGTGGGGCCTTGGTACGCATTGCCAAGCTTTGTATTTGATACCGCGGGCCGCTGGGGGGACGCTGGGCGCTGCCCAGACCTGCTCAAGGGACGCTGTCCCTTGAGAATTCCTGCCAAGGAACCTGAGGTTCCTTGG